>NZ_AJQF01000093.1:0-17894 GCF_000261705.1 Bradyrhizobium genomosp. III
CCGTCATTCGCGCTTCGGCCGCGGCCGAGCCGCCAGCGTGCGGGCAAACCGTCTGCTCACCGGCCGCTCGCGTCTGGTGACCATCAAGACCCGGGTCGTCCGGCACAGGGCGAGGTCGGCGCCGCTCGCGACGCATCTCGGCTATCTCCGGCGCGAAGGCGTGACCCGGGACGGGGAGAAGGCCCACCTGTTCGGCCCGGGCACCGAGGATGCCGATCCCAAGGCCTTCGCCGAGCGCTGTCAGAATGACCGCCACCATTTCCGCTTCATCGTCTCCCCCGAGGACGCGCCTGACATGGCCGACCTCAAGGGTTTCGCCCGCGAATTGGTCGGCCAGATGGAAGTGGATCTGGGTACCAAGCTCGACTGGGTGGGGGTCGATCACTGGAACACCCAGCACCCCCACGTCCACATCATCGTGCGCGGCGTCGCAGAGGACGGCCAAGACCTCGTCATCTCCCGCGACTACATCAAGGAAGGGATGCGCGCCCGCGCCCAGGACCTGGTCACCCAGGAACTTGGACTGCGCTCCGATCTCGACATTCGTCGCTCGCTCGAGAGCCAGATCGGAGCCGAGCGCTGGACGCAGCTCGATCGCCAGCTTGTTCGCGATGCAAACCAGCACGGTGTTATCGACCTTGCGCCGCGTCCCGAGCAGCAGCCCGATCAATTCCATGCGTTGAAGGTTGGCCGGCTGCGACACTTGGAAAGTCTTGGCCTCGCTCATCAACTCGGGCCCGGCCAATGGTCCATGGACGAGGCCGCCGAAACGACCTTGCGCGAGCTCGGCGAACGCGGCGACATCATCAAGCGTATCCACCGCAGCTTGACCGAACGCGGCATCGAGCGCGGGAGCGCGAGTTACGTGTTATCAGGCGAAAATCTTGACGTCCCCGTCATCGGGCGTCTCGTTGATCGCGGTCTCGACGACGAGCTCAAGGCGACCGCCTATGCCGTGGTCGACGGGGTCGACGGCCGCACCCACCACATCCGGCTGCCCGACCTCGACGCTGCCGGCGACAGCGCGCCAGGCTCAATCGTCGAGCTTCGCAAATTCGATGACGCAAGAGGGCAGCGTCGCGTGGCGCTTGCCGTCCGCTCCGATCTCTCGATCGAAGCGCAGGTGACCGCGAGCGGCGCGACATGGCTCGATCGGCAGGCCGTCGCGCGCGACCCTGTGGCGCTTGGCCAGGGCGGCTTCGGCGCCGAGGTCCGCGACGCTATGGAACGGCGGCCCGAGCAGCTCATCGGGCAGGGGCTCGCCGAACGCCAGGCGCGTGGACTGGTGTTCGCGAAAAACCTTATCGGCACGCTGCGCCGTCGGGAGTTAGAGGATCTCGGCAAGCAGCTCGCCGCCGAGACCGGTCAGCCGTTCAACCCGTCGGCTAGCGGCGAGTATGTGGCAGGCACCTATCGGCAGCGCTTCGCGCTCGCCTCCGGCCGCTTCGCCATGATCGACGACGGTCTCGGCTTCCAGCTCGTGCCTTGGACGCCCTCACTCGATAAACAGCTCGGCCGGCATGTCTCTGGCGTCGCGCGCGCGGATGGCGGCATCGATTGGGGTTTTGGGCGCAACCGGGGGCTCGGCTTGTGAGTGATCCTTCCAATCACCGACGTCAGGAGAGGGCGGCCGCCATGTCGGCGACCAAGATTCTTTGGGGGCAGGTCATCATGGTCTTCGGCATCGTCCTGCTCACGATCTGGGCCGCGACGGAATGGACGGCTTGGCGCCTCGGCTTTCAGCCGCAGCTCGGGCAGCCCTGGTTCGAGCTGCTCCATTTTCCGTTCTACCTTCCGCCTGCCTTCTTCTGGTGGTGGTATGCCTACGATGCTTACGCGCCCTCAATCTTCACCGAGGGCGCCTTCATCGCGGCATCCGGCGGCATCATCGCTGCGGCGGTCGCGATCGGTATGTCGGTCTGGCGCGCCCGCGAAGCGAAGAATGCCGAGACTTATGGGTCCGCGCGGTGGGCGAAGGCAAAGGAGATCGAGCAGGCTGGATTGCTTGGACCCGACGGCGTGGTGCTCGGCCGGTTCGAGCGCACCTATCTTCGCCATGATGGACCGGAGCATGTCCTGTGCTTCGCACCCACGCGATCGGGCAAGGGCGTCGGCCTCGTCATCCCTTCGCTCTTGACGTGGCCGGGCTCGGCTATCGTCCACGACCTCAAGGGGGAGAACTGGCAGCTCACTGCCGGCTTTCGCGCCCGACACGGCCGTGTCCTTCTGTTCGATCCGACCAACGCGAAGTCGTCGGCCTATAACCCGTTGCTCGAGGTGCGCCGCGGCGAGTGGGAGGTGCGCGACGTCCAGAACATTGCCGACATTCTGGTCGACCCGGAGGGCAGCCTCGAGAAGCGGAACCATTGGGAGAAAACCAGTCACGCCCTGCTGGTCGGCGCGATCCTCCACGTCCTCTATGCCGAGGAAGACAAGACGCTCGCCGGTGTCGCAGCCTTCTTGTCCGATCCCAAGCGGCCCATTGAGACGACGCTTGCCGCAATGATGCGAACCGCGCATCTCGGCGAGGCCGGTGTTCATCCCGTCGTCGCGTCCGCTGCCCGCGAGTTGCTGAACAAGTCCGGCAACGAACGCTCCGGTGTCTTGAGCACCGCCATGTCGTTCCTGGGCCTTTACCGAGATCCCGTGGTGGCGGAGGTGACGCGGTGCTGCGACTGGCGGATTACCGATATCGTTGGCGGAGAGCGAGCGACCACGCTGTACCTTGTCGTGCCGCCCTCCGACATCAATCGCACCAAGCCGCTGATCCGTCTGATCCTCAACCAGATAGGCCGCCGCTTGACCGAGGATCTGCAAGCCAAGGCCGGCCGGCGCCGGCTCCTCCTGATGCTCGACGAATTCCCGGCGCTCGGCCGGCTCGACTTCTTCGAGTCTGCGCTGGCCTTCATGGCCGGATACGGCATCAAGAGTTTCCTGATTGCTCAGTCGCTGAACCAGATCGAGAAGGCCTACGGGCCCAACAACTCGATCCTTGACAACTGCCACGTCCGGGTCAGCTTTGCGACCAACGACGAGCGCACCGCAAAGCGCGTGAGCGACGCGCTCGGCACGGCGACCGAGATGAAGGCGATGAAGAACTATGCCGGCAGCCGGCTGGCGCCTTGGCTGGGCCACCTCATGGTGTCGCGGTCCGAGACCGCCCGCCCGCTGCTCACGCCCGGCGAGATGATGCAGCTCCCGCCCTCCGACGAGATCGTCATGATGTCGGGCCTCCATCCGATTCGGGCGAAGAAGGCGCGCTATTACGAAGATAGACGTTTCCAGGAGCGCATCATGGCGCCGCCGATGCTGACGAAATCCAATGGCGGCCGGTTGGACGATTGGAGCTCAAGGCCATTGCCGCCGCGCCCAAGGGCATTGGAGACGTTGAACGACGACCAGACGGATGACGAAGATCCAAAGGCCGCCGACCGCAGGCAGCAGCCGGAACTCGATCGAGACACGGTGGAGAATAAGGAACCACTCGAGAACGAGTTCGCTTCGGACCTCGTGGATGAGCTCGATGAAGATGTCCCGCGGATCAGGCGCATGAACGACATGATGCAGGGCGTGGCGCGCCAAGCCTCCCTCGATCCCGGCGACGATCTCGGATTGTGAGGTAGCCATGATCGGGACAAAAAAGAAGGCTCAGCTGTCGGTCTATCTCGATCCTGATGTCATGAAGGCGCTATCGGCCTACGCCGCCCGGCGCGAGCAGTCGCTGTCGCTTATCGCGGAAGCCGCGATCGCTTCCTTTCTGTCGCCGGACGCCGATGAACGGCGAGAGGCTGCTACTGCCAAGCGTCTTGACCAGATCGACCGCCGGATCGCGCGCCTTGAGCGGGATGTCGGGATTTCGGTCGAGACTATCGCTCTCTTCATCCGCTTCTGGCTCACGACAACACCATCACTCCCCGAACCCGCCGCCAAGGCCGCGAGAGCACAGGCCGGAGCGCGTTATGATAATTTCCTTGCCGCATTGGGCCGCCGGCTCAATCAAGGGCCGAAACTGCGGCAAGAAATCCCGGAGGATGCCCAGCAGACTGACTCGTCCCCAGGCGAGTGATGCTCAACCCCGACGGTCGGCTCTGGATCGATTGGCTGTCTGGCGGGTTGGAGGATAGCGGACGAACGATGTCCGCCGCCGACGGCGAGCGGATCGTGGACCATCCAAAAAGTGTTAGGCGACCCGCGTGCTCAACTGCGAAATGCATGCCCTCCCCTGGATCAACTCGATCAGAGGCGACCCCCTGGCCCCGTATGCGACCGTCTGATGCGAGCTATATCCCTCGACGGCCTGCCAGGATCGACTGCGACCTAGCGAGTGATGTCAACGGGATGAGGGGGGATCCTGTGTTTGCGACAATTGTACAAGCGTTGCCAAGATTGCCTCAGTCGAAGACACGGATAGTGTTCGCACATTCACGCTCGATTTCCCAGACTGGTTAACCAATGACCTCGCCATTGAAGCGGGCGTATCTTTAGACGGTGTGTGTCTCAAGGCGACGACTGGCATTTCTTCCACCCGAGTTCTTCTCGACTCCAATCGAGCGAGTAAGCCAGGAGCCAATCAGCGCGCCGCGCCCGTGACTTGCTGGCGGAGTTGCGGCTATTATGTGTTTGCGAACAGGATCAACGAGATTTTGTCAGGCCCCATCCGTTGATCTATCTTCGGTCGGGCTTCTAGAGACAAACCGCCGATGATGAAGACGTACACCGGCTCGTGTCACTGCGGCACCGTCCGTTTCGAGATCGACGCCGATATCGACCATGTGCGGGTTTGCGACTGCTCTATCTGCTCGAAGCGTGGCGCGCTGATTTATCGCGTCGCCGAGGGCGACTTCCGGCTCCTGACGCCCCTCCAGGAGTTGTCGGTCTATCGCTGGGGTTTATTCACTGCGGCTGACTATTTTTGCCCGGTTTGCGGTATTTTGCCGTTCCGCAAACCAAGCCAGCCCACCGCAGCAGAACGCGAAGCCGGCATTCGGCCGTTCGACGGATGGGCAGTGAACGTGCGTTGCCTGAAGGACTTCGATCCGTTTTCAGTGCCCGTTCGGCAGATTCACGGCAGCAGGCTGACAATTGATTCGCCATAGCGGCCCTTGCCATGGACTTTCCGTTCGACTGCACGTGTTTATAATTGGTGATGTTCGTTGGACGTCGGCACTCAAAGAACGAAATCGGCCCTTTCCACCACGCTGAGTTTGGGAGTAGTGCCACTTCATAGCCGAGCATCGGGAAAACCTTCAGAAGATGCTCGTTTTCGACAGGCATCCTCGAAATCATGACGCGTCTCTTGATCGGTCGCGTGGATGGCCGGCCAAGGCGGAAGCGATGAACACGCGTCGATGATAGTGGCGTGCCTGTCCGAGTTCCTTGTCGCCGGCTCGCCTGTCACGCGTTCGAGACCCGCTGCGGCGTCGATCAGGCCGCGATCGAATAAACCCAGCCGTCGAACGCACTCGCTCGCGTCAGGTTTTCAAGGGAAAGATCAAACGCACTGTGCAGGCGCGCTTCAATACCTGTCCCGGGCAACGCGGGAACGCCCGACTCCAATTCCTTCCTTACGACCGGGCGTCCAGGCTCATCTATCGTCGCGTAGCCGCGTCGGCCGAGTTCGGTCAGCAGCGTGGACTTCCCACAGCCGGGGCATCCCGAGATCACGGCGAATCGATCAGATATTCTTCAAGCTCAATTGGCGCTCCAATAGACTTGCCTGATGAGGCGTAATCTCCGCGCCTTTGCGCCTCCGGACACATCACACGTGGACTACGAAAGATCGCCCCAGTGGGGATGAACCCGGTTGCCGTGGTCAATCGGCTGCGTACAAATGGTTGAAAAAGTCGAGGCAATTGCGATTATCGAAGTCTCCTCTTCCGATGCGACCGCGCCCGCCAATGCATTTCGCGAACCTGCATCCGGCAACCAGTCGTCACTCACTCCCGTGCTGTGAAACGCACTCCAATTTAATCACAGCCCTGTTCGGCCGGCAAAGAAGGCTTGTCGGGCGAAATTGGTGTTCTAAGTCCCTCAATTGGCTACGTAGAAGCCGTTGAAATTCGCTATTTTTTCTTGCGACGTGGACCCGCTGGCTTGCGGCTTTTAGGCAAGGTCTTCGGAGACCTAGCACCTTTGGGCGGCAGAACAAAGAACTCGGACAACTGCACGTCCAGCGTTTCGGCGATGCGGTCGAGAAGATCAATCGTCGGGTTCTTCGATTGCCGCTCAAGACTACTCATGTAGGAGCGGTCGATCCCGGCCTTCCAAGCCAATTGCTCCTGCGAGATACCCCGATTCACGCGAATCCGACGCACATTCCAGGCTACAATCGCACGAGTTTTCATACGTCAACTCATGCCATGGTGCTAGGCCTCAAAACACTGGCTATAATCCCGCTATTATTTCTTGGTCGGTGTTCCTCGACGTGATCTAGCCTCAAACGCGGCCGGGACCGTGATCGATGCACGTGGGCAGTCGGCGTCCCACGCGCTTCGCACGATGCCCGCGGCTTAGGATGTCGACAGTGTATCGGGGTATTTCGCCTCTAAGCTTTGGCCTATCTCCGAAAAAGCGCTCAAGACCGCATCGATCTGATCCCGTCCTATTCCAGCGTAGATGACCAACCGTACGTATCGATCGCCATAAGGGACGACAAGCACGCCCAATCCCGCTTCACCCAGCGTCCAAGATTTGAGGGCAGGAGCTCCGGAAAGACGTAGAACCACAGGAACATCTGGATCAGCAATGGCACGTTCCGAAAGAGAGCTGTGTAGACGAAGCCTATTCCACGCACCGCTCTCGATCGAGCAGTGCGGGCTGTACCGACTAAGGTTCCGATCGCAAGCGCTAGGAGGAAGCTCACCACCGCCATGACTATTGTGAGACGCAGACCTTCCAGCAGCCATCCAAGCTGCGGCTGCTGGAAGAGAATACTCCAGTTCCAATTGTAGGAGAGCATTCGACCCAGCCGCTATTGAGGGACTGCTTGCGCTTGCAAAACGGTCTCGAGCTTCTCGCTCAGTGGAATTCCAAATTGGTCAAACCACTTGTGGTAGAGAGATGTTATCTCTCCCGAGCGAAAGAGCTCGGCCAGCGTCTTGTTGACAGCCAAGCGAAACGCAGAGTCGTCACGGCGCATCATTAACCCGTACGGCTCGAAGGAGAGCGGGCGGCCGACGACCTCCAGACGGTCGCGAGCCGGCTTTTGTCGCAAAGTGTAGAGGATCGCGTCGTCCGAACAAAACGCGTCGGCGCGATCGCTATCGACAGCCAAGAGTCCTTCTGAAAAATTCGAGATGTTTAGGATTTTCACGTTTGGGACCTTTAGTTTCTGGACCCATCTGCGCCGCCGAGATCGATACTGCGCCGTCCGACGCCGAAGGCCATATGAACTTGCCGCGATCCAGGCGCTTGGCGTAGAGCGACATGCCCAGCCCGTCATGCCAGAGGATCTTGACCAGATCGCCGCGGCGACCCCGGAAGATGTAGAGATCGCCAGCATGAGGATCGCGCTTCAGGCTCTCCTGGACCGCAAGCGCCAGGCTTTGCATCCCGCGGCGCATGTCGGTGTGGCCGGTGGCGATCCAGACCCTGACGCCGCTCGGGATCGGGATCATCGCCGTCTCAGAAGCTCAAGAACCCGCTGCAGCGCCTCCGCGTCCACGTCCCGGTCAACGCGCACGCGACAGCCGCCCCCAAGCTCGATCTCGATAATGCCGGCCCGTGCACGTTGCGCAGGCGGTGAAGACACCGGTTGTGGCGCGCCACTCGAGATCGGAGCCGCCGCAGGCGTCATCTCAACCGGAACAAGCACCGGCGCGGCATCCCCGCTCAACTTGCCTTCCCGCGCCAACCGGCGCCACGTGAACAATTGGCTTGTCGACAGCCCGTTACGTCGTGCCGTGACCGACACCAGACGTGGCCCGCCATAGCTCTCGGTGACGATTCGCTGCTTTTCTTCCAATGTCCAACGACGTCGAGCGCCTGTCGAGACGACTTCAAGTCGGGAAACCTTCGGCATAGGCATATGGTCAGTCATACGCCTATGTCTTCATCCTCCATCAAACCGCACAAGGCGGTCCTCCCCGGAGCGATACGTCGTCTATGCCGAGTCGCTGGACGACCTAGCAGCATCAGCCAGACTGGCCAGCAGATCTGCAGCGCCAGCTCAACATCCAGCCGACGCTGACCATCCGGCCAGGTTTCCCCGTGCGGGTCATCGTTACCCGCGATTTGGTATTGGCACCCTACGGCAAGGGAGGAACGCCATGACGAAGCTCAAACTCGGTCCGCTACGCGACATCCCGGTCTGGCGTATCTTGATCCATCATGCGTTGCCGAACGCGGCCGTGCCATATTGACGGTGCTCGGGTTGCTTGTTGGGGGAGTGGTCACGGGCTCAATCCTTGTTGAGACGGTGTTTTCGTGGCCCGGGATGGGCAATCTGCTTATCACGTCGATCGGCAGCTGTGGTGCGCTACGGTGTGGCCCTGGGCGGCCATACGCCGCACGAGCTCGGGAAATTCCGCCGAGGATCGGCCCACCAGAAAGAACGTGGCTCGCGCGCATTCCTGTGCGAGCGCAGCCAACACCTTATCCGTGTTCGGCGGCCGCGGTCCGTCATCGAAGGTGAGGACGACTTCATAGTCCGCCATCTGCGAGTTCGGTTTGATTCTACGCTTCATCGCGCGATTCAAACACGGTGCACCTTTGTGTGTCGATATAATTAATGACTCAATACGTGTTATACAAAAGAATACAACTTAAACGTTGACATGGCCGAATGGTATTTCCTATCGTCGCATCCAGAAAACCTCGTACGGCAGGCGTAAGCCATCTTGCGCGCCGGCAGTTTGCCGAAGGCGTAACTGACGATCGTAGAGCGCTCCGTAGGGAGCGCTCTACGTATTTGAGCAACGCGGCCGGCAAAAGCCGGCATCTGATGGCCCCGGCACGCTCCGAAAAGGTGGTAATAACCCGTGCGAGACCTGATCATCGAAGCCTTTGACAGCGTCATCCGCTGCGAGATCGCGGAAGCAGACGACGTTCGCAAGGAAATCGCCCAGCGCGGCGCCTACTGGGCCGGCGACGAGATATGGAAGCTGGGCCGCCAAGTCGCCGCGCTGCGCAAGCGTATCGCCGAGCTGGAAGAAACCGACGCATGATCTCAGCAGACCGCGAGTATCTGCTCGATGCCCCTCTAGAACCGTGGCTTCAATCGCTTCGAGCGGCACCGTGCGCCGGTTATCACAGAAACCAGTTTCCTTCATGCGCGTGCAGATCGTTTGCCTCAGCAGTCATCCACTGCTCGCGCGGGTTTTCGCGGCTGATGCGCTTGCCGGTCTCCGGGACCTTTATGAACCTTTGGCGGTTCCAGATGATCCGCCCGGCGTACTGAAGGATGCCGTTCAAGCGCTTGCGGCTACCGTCAATGGTCGAGGCGTTCCAGGCGCCGCCACGTGGCCCGGGTACGCCTTTCTTGTTCAAGGCAGTTGCGATGTCGCGTGGCGAGTTGCCGCCTTCAACGGCTTCTTCATCTGCGGTGTTAGACTCACGAAGGCTTTTCCTTGCCGACGCATTCGATGAGGAAGCGTGACAGCGCTTCGAACGTGTCAAATCGGTTTATGGTGCGGCCCTTATAGACTTCCTTTGAGAACCAGAACATGCGACGACTGAAGGTGAGCCACGCCGAGGGCATCAAGACATAGTCGAAGATCGCTTCGTTCTTCTCGTCCAGCCGAACCGCGACAACCCATCCCTTCGGCCACCTCACGCGGTATTGCAGCGTCCAGCGCAAGGGCCGGTTTTCATAGTTGCGGCATCTCGCGACCCGAAAGACGACATTCACGACATTGTCGATTCGAAGACATTCAGTCGAAGCATTGAGGGTGGCACTGCGACCAAGTCTCTCGAAGGCGTCTCGAAGGCGAGCAGCATTGCTAAGCTGAAGGGCGGCCCACCGTTGGTGCGACGCGTATTTGTCAAACCATTCTTGATTGCCGTTGTACCCAATAAGACGGTAGATGTTCCGCAGCGCGCCGAAGTGCAAAACATACGATGACATGGACGGCAGTCCCGGACTTGAATTGATAATCGTCTTACTAAGCTTGCCTTTCTTCATCAGGACCTTACGGAGCCGAAGCAACATTTCCTCTTCGGGAATGCTGACGCGCCCCTCACCCATAATCTTTTGCGCGCGCCGGAATGCGTCGCGATGGACGATAGGTTCGATGGCATTCTCTTTTCTGATCCAGAGCTCCCTTGGGTTGCGCGTCACCTTGGCGCCAAGTTTTCTGCTTTTGCGATTGTAGGTCAGAACGCCGATATAAGCTTCGTTCCGGAGGAGGTCACCGACAGCCTTTCCAAGCCACGGTCTTCCCTGGCTATTCAAGATCCCTCGCTGGTTGAGCTCTCGGGCAATGGTGGCCTGCGATTTGTGACGGAGATATTCGTGGAGAATCCAATTCACGATCTCGACTTGATCGGGCGCACCGGGGATGAGCTTGACATGGTCGGTAAGCAAAGATTTGCGCTGGCCGATCGTTAAAATGCCCTTCGGTCTGCATTGATCGTCGACGAGACGTCGTTGGAACGCGTAAGCCGTAGGGCCGCCCATTTTGAAGCCGCGATGCGTCAGCCGGACTGACCCTGCGAAAACTTTGGCGGAGAGTTCCCGACTGAACTCAGCCGCCATCACTCTCTTAATATTCTTCATGATGCTGGCGAGAAGGCTTCCGTCATTGTCGAATTGCTCCGCGCAATAAGCAACCTCGACGCCCGCCCTGCGGCAGATGAACTCGTAGTGCGCGCTCTCGTCAACGTCCTGAAAGCGTCCCCATCGGCTCACGTCGAAGACAAGCAGATGAGCGAAGTCAGCGCGTCCCGATTGCACGTCTTCAACCAGTTCGGTAAGGCCCCCCCGGTTTTCGATTCTGAGGCCGCTTTCTCCCTCGTCACGATAGGTGTGGACGATGGTTAGCTTGTGAAGTTCGGCGTAGGTCGCGATGACCACTGCCTGATTCTCAATCGAGTATTGCTGGTAATCCGTCGACATGCGGACATACTGCGCCGCCCGTCGCGCTTTCTGCGACTGAGGCAGACGTTTCGCGTGTACAACAAGGGTGTTCCCCATGTTGCCTCCCCGCGGCTATATCGCGCCGCGCTGTATTGCGCATCGCAAACCATTTAGGCGCATCATCAAGTCCGCGCCATCGGAAAGTGTATTCAGAAAGAGTCAACTGCTATGTCGTTTTTCTTGAAAGCACGTTGCGGCGGGCGAAGCGAGCTGCAGAGAAATGCGGGTTTGCGCTTTTGGGCCCGTAGCCGACATGTCCGGCGCAGCTCTTTCGTCTGCTTCTGACGAGGCAACCAGCAGGATATCGTCGTTGTCCTTGTCGATGATGTTGAACGCCCATCCATCATGGCTGTGGCGATCGCCACGTCGGCCTTCTTCTCCTTATTGCCGCTATTCTTGTTGTAGACGTGGGTCTTGAAGCCGGCCTTGTCGACCATCTTCCAGAATGAGTCGCCGGGGAGGTGAACCCCACATACCGCCCGTCAGCTGGCAAACCGACAGCGCTGGCAGCAATTTAGGATTGGATGAATTCTTCAAGCTCGTCGATCATCGTTTACCGGGTTTGATTCCTCCGAAAGGATATCAATGGCCTCGAGCCTTGCGTCATACTCCTCGTATGTGCCGAGCAGGGCTTGGCCAACTGTCAAGTTGTGCACGGGATCGATAATCGAGGGGGAGTCGTAAGTTAGGGAGGTTGGTCCAGTAAATAGAACTTCTTCGCCACGCTCGTCGCGTCGCAACGTTCGGTCCGTACACCATTTGACGAGTTGCGTGACCTCTCCCTTCCCGGACTCAATGATGGGCGGCAGCTGCCGAACCGAGTAGAAATTCGTCCGCGCAGAATACATCTGCCGCGAATCCGAGCTCATGCGCTCGTCTGGTTGAGCGGTAAGGGTCAGCAGGCGCTTGCCTTTCGGACGCTCGAGCGTACCCTGAATTAGACCGCCTTCTCTGATCAGTCTAATGTGCGCCAGCTTTTTTGGAGCACCAAGAACCTCTCGTCCCGAGGCGAGAGCTGCATCATTTACCGTCACGTAAATGTAAGGGATGTAGTAGCCAGTCTCGCCGTCGGGATCACGAACTTGAATTCCTGAATAGCACTCCAAGTATGGCCCGACAGTGCTTGAGCGATAGCTCGCGACCCCCACAATGGCGATTGCAGGGTTTGCTGCAGGTGCTAGTTCCTTCGGCAATAAACAATTCGCCTCGTGCCCCACGCTGAACATAAGGTTTATGGCTTGGCAGCCGAGAAACGCACCGCCACGATTTTTGCCCCCATGGTAAAGAGGCGCATCAAGCGGAATGCCTTTGACGTCGGGCATCGCATCCTCCTTGATCTCAGAACAATTCGCGCGGTTGGAGATTGAGCTATTCATCTCACCGCGCCTCTCCGGTTGTTGAAGCGCCCCTGAAGCGACTGTACTGCGCTGGCAGCGATGTGGGTTCGGTAGTCCGTGCGGCACATCGATCCGGTGATAGCGATCTTCGCTACGCGAGGCCGCAGTGCCGTTTCTGCGCCTTGCACCTCAATCCGCCGGATTAAACGATCCGAAAACATCCGACACGCTTGACCTTTTCCATTCTAGAAGCCGGCAGCTGTCCTGTGCTGCCGGATGCGCCTGATTGTGCATCCATTCCGGCGGAGCCTGCTCACCGATGATGACGTCAAGGCGAGTGGGTGATTCCTATTTGTCTATCAGTCGTTATGCAACGTCGATGCCAGGCACCTCGTGCGGTTTATACGGCTCACTGGCTGACGTCAAATTGGGTACGAGTGACCCGACAACTTTCGACCCTTGTTCTGTTGCCTTCCTCGCTTGTCCGATTGACGACGCGATGTCGAAAGCCCGACATGATCAAGTATCCGGACAGAAAGTCGATGAGGCTCTCTCACGAGTTTTCGCAACAGCCTCGATTAAACCAGATCAGCGTAACATTGTCGCTGCGCATGGTCGAAAACGCAGGCCCTGACATCGCCGTCTCGGTGGAGAGTCGGAAGACCTCCGGCGCCTGTGCAAGAGTCACGTGAGGCTGACTTCCCATCAGAGTCTCGGCGCGCCGATTGCACGGAATGGATACTCCAATTCGCAAGACTAAGGAGAACCTCATGCGTTCTGCGCCCCACTTTTCGATCCACAAGGAGCTCAGCACCGTTCGGCACCGGTATCGCTCCGCTCGCGGGTACCGATCCTATCTCCGAAACCGGAGGAAATTCGGTCGCAAATTGTCGGCGTCTAGAAGGCGGGGTAGTTCGGCAAAGCCAATGCAATAATCCAAAGGATGGCTAACGCCTGAGCGGCGGAAGCATGTTCGCGACGTGAAATCGTTATCGAAGTGCTTTAGCGCCAATTTACACGGGTACTGCGCACAGGCTTTGGGAATCAAAGATGATACGTAGCAGAGGGCAGATCGCCAAGAGTCCGGGGCGTGGTGCAGACCGCAACTCTTGGCTTGCCCGACTTTCAATGCTCGTTCTCAACCATTTTGATCAACACGCCCGTCATCCTTTTTGATGCTGAAAACCCCTGCACCGCCACTGATCGAGGGAACCAAGAGTTATGGGACGTGTGAGCGAAAAAGTCATTTTGGTAACCGGCGGGGCTCAAGGGATGGGGGCCGCTCATGCGCGCCTGCTGGTAGCCGAGGGCGCGAAAGTCGTGATCACCGATATTCTTGACAATGAAGGAGCGACTTTCGCGGCCGAACTTGGCCCATCCGCGATCTATGTGCGTCAAGACGTCGCTCAGCCAGGGGAATGGTGCCAGGCGATTGCGGCTGCGGAGGGCAAGTTCGGCGCGGTGCACGGCCTCGTCAACAATGCAGGCATAGCGAGTATGGCTCCCATCGAGCGGTTCCCGCTCGAGCAGTGGGAGAAGACCCTGGCTGTCAATCTCACCGGTGTATTCTTGGGAATGCAGACTGCCCTACCTGCGATGCGCCGCGCGGGCGGAGGCTCGATCGTCAACATCTCGTCGGTCGAGGGGATGAGGGGTAGTCCTGGGCTTCACGCCTATGTTGCTTCCAAGTTCGGCGTGCGGGGCATAACGAAGTCCGCTGCCTTGGAGGCCGCCGCGTCCGGCGTTCGCATAAACTCTATCCATCCGGGCTTCATCAACACTCGGATGACAGAGAACATCGATCTTTCCAGTTTTCCAATTCCGCTCGCGCGGCCAGCCGAGCCGCAGGAAGTGTCACAGGCAGTCTTGTTCCTGCTTAGCGACGAGTCCTCTTATCTTACCGGCTCCGAAATCGTCGTCGATGGCGGTCTGACGATCGGCGTCCCGCAGAAGGGTCAGGCGGTCGAAAACATCTTCTGACTATCAGCGGACGGATTGTCACATCAAACGAGATCGAATGTCGCGATGTATTACACCAGTGGAAATTACGAAGCTTTTGCTCGGCCCCGCAAACCCGCCGGCGTGGATAGCAAGACAGCATGGTTCGTTGGTTCGGGGTTGGCTGCGCTCTCCGGCGCGGCCTTCTTGATCCGCGACGGGCAGTTGCGTGGCGACCGTATCACCATCCTCGAACGACAGACGGTTCCGGGGGGCGCGTTGGACGGTTGTCAGGATCCGGAAAGGGGATTCGTGATTCGAGGTGGTAGAGAGATGGAGGATCATTTCGAGTGTCTCTGGGATCTGTTTCGTTCGATCCCATCGCTCGAACTTGAAGGCGCCAGCGTGCTCGATGAGTTTTACTGGCTGAACAAGGATGATCCGAACTACACACTACGGCGGGCGACGGTGAAGCAGGGGCAGGATGCCCATACCGATGGCCTCTTCACACTGAGCGAACAGGCCCAGAAAGAGCTGATTGCCCTTTTTCTTGCCACTCGTAAGCAGATGGAGACCAAGCGCATCGACGAAGTGTTCGGAAGAGATTTCTTCAACAGCAATTTCTGGCTCTATTGGCGGACCATGTTCGCCTTTGAAGAATGGCATTCAGCCCTCGAGATGAAACTTTATCTGCATCGATTCATCCACCATATCGGCGGCCTGCCGGATTTCAGTACGCTGAAGTTTACCAAATACAATCAATATGAATCGCTCGTTCTGCCGTTATCCAAATGGCTGTTGGCGCAAGGCGTCAACTTTCGCTACGGGGTCGGAGTCACCGATATCGATTTCGACATAAAGCGTGGCCGCAAGCAAGCCACAGCCATCCGCTGGCTGGAGAATGGCATTGAGGGCAGTCTCATTATTGGCGCCGACGATCTTGTTTTCATGACGATCGGGTCGCTGACCGAAAACTCGGACATGGGGGACCATCACACGGCCGCCAGGCTCAACGAAGGACCGGCGCCCGCCTGGGATCTGTGGCGGCGTATTGCGGCCAAAGATGCGGCCTTTGGACGCCCAAATGTCTTTTGCGGCAATATTCCTGCAAGCAAATGGGAATCGGCGACGATCACGACCCTGGACAAACGCATTCCAGCATACATCCGCAAGATCGCCAAACGCGATCCGTTCAGCGGCAAGGTTGTCACAGGAGGCATCGTTACGGTGAAAGATTCGAGCTGGTTGCTCAGTTGGACCACAAATCGCCAGCCGCATTTCAAGCGCCAGCCCAGCGATCAAGTCGTCGTCTGGGTCTATTCGCTATTCGTCGATAAAGCCGGCGACTACGTGAGGAAACCGATGCAAGATTGTACGGGCGAGGAAATCACGCAAGAATGGCTTTATCACCTCGGTGTGCCGGTTGCGAGTATACCGGAACTCGCCGCTGGGGCCGCCAAGACGGTCCCGGTGATGATGCCCTACGTCACTTCCTTCTTCATGCCGCGGCAGGCGGGCGACCGGCCAGATGTTGTGCCGAAAGATGCGGTCAATTTCGCCTTCATCGGCCAGTTCGCGGAGTCGGGTGAACGGGATTGTATCTTCACGACGGAATACTCCGTTCGGACCGCGATGGAAGCCGTGTATATCCTCCTCAAGATTGAACGTGGCGTGCCCGAGGTATTCAACTCGACCTATGATATTCGCAAGCTGCTTGCAGCAATGGGTAGACTGCGCGACGGCAATGAAATTGAGATCCCGGGACCTGCGTTCCTGCGCGAGCTCATTCTAAAAAAGATTGAAGCGACTGAGCTTGGCGAACTACTCAATAAATATCACCTGAGGTGATTAAGGCAGCGGACGCTGCGGCTTCGCTCGGATAGAGAAGCGCTGTCCTGCGCCGTGACGGCTCGGACTCGCCAAGGCGCGGATCAAACGTTCGCGCCGATCTTCCAGGCAACCTTTAGGCGTACTCTGGAATTCGGTGTTCTTTCGGCTTGATGTTATTCTCGCCACACGCATCCGATTAACCTCTTGCCACGAGGTGAGGGCGAAACTAGCTAGTGGCTCGTCACAGTGATCTTGATGGTTTGATACCGGCCAGCTTAGGATAGGCAAGTTTTCTGGCGGCACAAGGACTTCGATGCTTCTGGGGATGCAGGATTCGGCGGGTGGCCGTCCGGACATGTGCGAATAGGTATAGATGAACGCCAGATAATGGCCCTGCTTCTCGGTAAAGCGTGCGCCTGGTTTTTGACTCATGGATCGATTCATCCGTGCCTCCTTAGTCGTCCGTGAAGAACAGGTAAGGGGCTGATCTGGAGTCGTTGTTTTTCGGCTGCGGCGATTTTGTGATTGCAGGCTTTGACAGTGCGGTAGCTCGGAACCTGCAATTTGCAGTTTGAGATTCCCTCGAATCGCACGGCATGATTCGGCGCTCGTATCGGGAGGAGCCGATGCGACCGAAGAAGCCGAAGGCGACGGACGAAGGTGATCTGTTCCGGGCCAGGCTCAAGCAGGTCATCAACATGGAGCACGAACTGGTTCAGCACGCCGGCAAGATCAATTGGGACTGGATCGACTATCGACATGAAGGCGCCGCGCGGGCTCGACAAGCCGCTGTTCCAAAAGCTCGTCGCCGGCGAGTGGATCGACCGGCATCAGAACCTGCTCATCATCGGCCCGACCGGCGTCTGCAAGAGCTGGATTGCTTGCGCCTTGGGCCACAAGGCCTGCCGCGACAACCGCTCCGTGCTCTGTCAGCGGCTGCCGCGGCTGTTCGAGGCGCTTGCCCTCGCGCGGGGCGACGGCCGATGGTTGGGTTGCCGATGAGCTCCGCGCTTTGACTTCCTTGTAGACGTTGCTGATCGACATCGCGGATGTTGCGACACCGCGCCATCGACGAACCGCGTTCGGATGCGAGATCGGCGTGATAGCCATCGATCTTGGCGAGCATCTCCTGCACGAGCGCCGGATCAAAGTCGATAGCGACTGCTGCTGACTTTGCCGTCGTTTGTCCCTGTTGCGTTGCTTGGCCTCGGCGAGCTCTCATGCGCTTGACCTTGCCGATGATGGCGTTGCGAGATACGCATCGCCACCCCTCGCAGACACCGAGTGGCCCGCGCTCCACATGCATTGCAGAAGCGACACCTCCTCAGAATCCCATGCCGATGTGGCTTGATTGACCATCGTTCGTCATCGTCACGAGCACGAGTCGATGGTCGTTTTGATTGTCGCCAAAAGCAGTGCGTGTCGATGTTTACGCTTGTTCGCCGCTATTCGATGTTCGGAAAGGTTTTTGGCTGCGACGATCGGCCTGCCTTATAAAATAGGCAGACGAACGTGTATTTATGCCTGCGGTTGCATCGTGTCCGGAAAGTTGATCCGCTTACGTTAACGGCTGTTGACAACATGCGTTAACGGCGTTGCAATCACCAGCACGACAAACGGCGGTGAGTTTACCAACTAACAACAGCAGCTAGTCACATGAATCTAAAGTTCGCCACATAGAGTCTGCTGGGCTTTGTGGCAAAAGCGTTTGACGG
>NZ_AJQF01000094.1:0-21755 GCF_000261705.1 Bradyrhizobium genomosp. III
ACCTCCAAGCTGTCGCTCATACTCGGCACACAATAAAAACGCCGCCTCCGGTGAGGAGGCGGCGTTGTTCCGCGGGTCGGAATTTGATGCATTCCGGGGCGGCTCGGAGAGCCGAACCCGGAATCTCGAACTTCCGGGTTCGATGCTTCGCATCTCCCCGGAATGACGGCCTCCTAGAACGTCAGCGCCTTGACCTGCTTGACCTGCGGCAGGGCCTGCACCTTGGCGAGCACCTCCGCCGGGACCGCGCCATCGACCTCGACCAGCGCGATAGCGTCGCCGCCCTGCTCGACGCGGCCGAGATGGAAGGTCGCGATGTTGATCTTGGCGTCGCCCAGCAGGCCAGCGAAACTGCCGATGAAGCCCGGCTTGTCCTCGTTGGTGACATAGATCATCGACTTGCCGAACTCGGCGTCGACGCGGATGCCCTTGATGTCGACCAGGCGCGGCTTGCCGTCGTGATAGACGGTGCCGGAGACCGAGCGCTCCTGGCGTTCGGTCGCGACCGTCACGGTGATCAGGCTCTCATAGTCGCTCTGGGCGGCGCGCACGATCTCGTCCACCACCATGCCGCGCTCCTTGGCAACGACGGGCGCGGACACCACGTTGACCTCGCCCAGCATCGGCCGCAGGAGGCCCGACAGCACGGCGGAGGTGATCGCCTTGATCTTCATCTCGGCGACGTGGCCCTCATAGGTGATCTCGACCTTGAGGATGCCGGTCTCGGTGAGCTGGCCGGCGAACGAGCCGAGCTTCTCGGCGAGCGAGATGAACGGCTTCAGCTTCGGCGCTTCTTCCGCCGTGATCGAGGGGAAGTTGACCGCGTTCGAGATCGCGCCGGTGAGCAGGTAATCCGACATCTGCTCGGCGACCTGGAGCGCGACGTTCTCCTGCGCTTCGGTGGTGGAGGCGCCGAGATGCGGCGTGCAGATCACGTTGGGATGGCCGAACAGCACGTTGGCGTTCGCGGGCTCCTCGACGAAGACGTCGAACGCGGCGCCGGCAATGTGCTTGGAATTGAGTGCATCGACCACCGCCTGCTCGTCGACGAGACCGCCGCGCGCGCAGTTGATCAGGCGCACGCCCTTCTTCATCTTGGCGATTGCGGCAGCGTCGATGATGTTCTTCGTCTTCTCGGTCAGCGGCGTGTGCAGCGTGATGAAATCGGCGCGCTTGAGCAGGTCGTCGAGCTCGACCTTCTCGACGCCGATGTCCTTGGCGCGCTCCGGCGACAGGAACGGATCGAACGCGATCACCTTCATGCGCAGGCCGAGTGCGCGGTCGGCGACGATCGAGCCGATGTTGCCGCAGCCGACGACGCCGAGCACCTTGCCGGTGATCTCGACGCCCATGAAGCGGTTCTTCTCCCACTTGCCGGCCTGGGTCGAGGCGTCGGCCTGCGGGATTTCGCGCGCGAGCGCCAGCATCAGGGTGACGGCATGCTCGGCGGTCGTGATCGAATTGCCGAACGGCGTGTTCATCACGATGATGCCCTTGGCCGTGGCGGCGGGGATCTCGACATTGTCGACGCCGATGCCGGCGCGGCCGATCACCTTGAGGTTGGTCGCCTTGTCGAGGATCTTTGCGGTCGCCTTCGTCGCGGAGCGGATCGCAAGGCCGTCGTAATTGCCGATGATCTCGGCGAGCTTGTCCTTGTCCTTGCCGAGATTGGGCTGGAAGTCGACCTCGACGCCGCGATCTTTGAAGATCTGCACGGCAGCGGGCGAGAGCGCGTCGGAAATGAGAACTTTGGGTTTGGTCATGGGGATGTGTCCTTCACACCCTCCCCTGGATGGGGAGGGTCGGCGCGAAGCGCCGGGGTGGGGTGAAGCTGCGAATTCGAAATTCGCCAGTGCGCCGTGTGGAGAGATCACCCCACCCCGCCGCACCTGACGGTGCGTCGACCCTCCCCCTCCAGGGGAGGGTCAGAACTCAGGCCGCCTTGGCGAGCGTGGCCTTGGTCTCGGCAAAAGCCCAGTCGATCCACTGCGTCAGCAGCTCGACGTCCTTGGCCTCGACGGTGGCGCCGCAC
The DNA here is from genome assembly GCF_000261705.1 of Bradyrhizobium genomosp. III. Taxonomy (NCBI): domain Bacteria; kingdom Pseudomonadati; phylum Pseudomonadota; class Alphaproteobacteria; order Hyphomicrobiales; family Nitrobacteraceae; genus Bradyrhizobium; species Bradyrhizobium genomosp. III. Next base: position 2,033 of record NZ_AJQF01000094.1, read on the forward strand.
CAGATGCGCAGGCCGGCCGGCGCATCGCGATAATACGCGAAGTCGTAGCCGGCGCCTTCCTTCTCCACCAGCGCCACCAGCTTCTTGGAGAAGTCGGCTTGCGCATCCTCGGACAGCGAGGTGATGGCGGGATCGTTGAACTTCAGGCACACCGAGGTGTTGGAGCGGATCGCGGCGTCCTTGGCCAGGAAGTCGATCCAGGGCGTCTTCGCCTTCCAGTCGGCGAGCACCTTGGTGTTGGCATCGGCACGCGCGATCAGAGCCTTGAGGCCGCCGATCGACTTGGCCCAGTTCAGCGCATCGAGATAATCCTCGACGCAGAGCATCGACGGCGTATTGATGGTCTCGCCGACGAAGATGCCTTCATTGATCTTGCCGCCCTTGGTCATGCGGAAGATCTTCGGCAGCGGCCAGGCCGGCTTGTAGGTTTCCAGCCGTTCCACCGCACGGGGCGACAGGATCAGCATGCCGTGCGCGGCTTCGCCGCCGAGCGCCTTCTGCCAGGAGAAGGTGACGACATCGAGCTTGGCCCAGTCCAGCGGCTGCGCAAACGCGGCCGAGGTCGCATCGCAGATGGTCAGGCCTTCGCGGGCAGAGCTGATCCAGTCGGCGTTCGGCACGCGCACGCCCGACGTAGTGCCGTTCCAGGTGAAGACGACGTCGCTCTTGGGATCGACCTTGGCGAGGTCGGGGATCTCACCATAGGCTGCGTTGAGCTTGGTGACGTCCTTGAGCTTCAATTCCTTGACGATGTCGCTGACCCAGCCCTCGCCGAAGGATTCCCAGGCGAGCGTGGTGACGGGGCGCGCACCGAGCAGCGACCACAGCGCCATCTCGACCGCGCCGGTATCGGAGGCCGGCACGATGCCGATGCGATAATCGGCGGGCACCTCGAGCACTTCGCGCGTCAGATCGATCGCGAGCTTGAGCTTGGTCTTGCCGACCTTCGCGCGATGCGACCGGCCGAGTGCTGCGTCCTTGAGATTTTGGGCGTTCCAGCCGGGGCGCTTGGCGCAGGGGCCGGAGGAGAAATGCGGCACGTTCGGCCGCGAAGCGGGCTTCGCTACAGTCATAATATCTACCCTTCCAGATAGTCAGCCTCCCGTTGGGGGGAGGTGTCCCGCCGCGGCTGATACGGGAAACAGGAAGAGTCGTCAAGGAAGTTCCGGCGTCTCACGGCGGCGTGATGGTGCTTCCGGTGCGATATCAGGGGATTCGACGACCGCGAGCGCATTCAGCAAGTCCGTGGCCTCGCTGATCAATTGCGCGGCTCTGCGACGGCTGCCGACTTTCAAAATGCACTTGTCATTGGCCTGCACGACGTAATCGTTGCCGACCTTGATCATTGAATAGCTTGTCATCGAAATCCCCGAACCGACAGAGCCCGGTGTCTGACGCTGCCTAGCACCGTTCGTTCCCGGATCAACGTGAACGACGGCTGGGTAGTTTATCAGCTGTTAATATGAACAAGCGCGCGATCCGAATTCGCTGATCGCGCAAGGCTCGCGAGGAGCTGCCTCAAAAGCGGACAGTCATACCGACGTGGCTCGCCGCGACCCCGAGCCGCTTGTAGAAGCGCTGCGCATCGACGCGGCTCGCATGCGTCAGCAACTCGACCAGACTGCAGCCGCGCGCTTTCGCTTCCGCGATCGCCCATTGCACCAACCGCTCGCCGATGCCGCGGCTGCGACAATCCGAAGCAACGCGAACGTCTTCGAGCAGGCCGCGCACGCCGCCTTGCGAGCTGATGCCCGGCAGGATCGCGAGTTGCAGGCAGCCGACCACCCTGCCCTCGCTCTCGGCAACCACGAGCGCGAGGTTCGGATCGCGCTCGACCCGCGCGAAGGCCTCGTAATAGGCGGCAGGCAACGGATCCTCGACGCGCTCGCGCGCGCGGCCCAGATGATCGTCGGCGAGCATCGCCACGATCGCTGGAACGTCGTCGCGGCGCGCGCGGCGAATGGAGACGGATTCGGCGTTCATGTCAGGCAACTCCAACCTCAGCGCGCCGGCGGGAGGCCGAGAAGCGCTTCGACCTCGCCGATCCAGCGGCGGAGAGCGGCATAGCGGCCGAGATCGAAGCCGCCTTCATGCGCCACGCGGGTATAGGCGAGCAGCGAGACGTCGGCGAGCGAAACCTCTTCACCGGCGAAGAAGCGGGAGGCCAAAAGATGCTGCTCCATGCGGTCGAGCGCCGCATAGCCGCGCTTGACCTTTTCGGGGTCGAGCTCGGATGCGTCCTTGCCGAGATAAACGAGGAGGAAGCGGCACACCGCGATATAGGGCTCGTGGCTGTACTGTTCCCAGAACAGCCATTCGTCCATCTTGGCCGCCATGAAGGCGTCGCGCGGGACGAGCGCGCTGTCGCGGGCGAGATAGCGGATGATGGCATTGGACTGCGCCAGCGTGCGGCCGTCGTCGAACGCGACGGTGGGCACCTGGCCGGCGCCGTTCATCTCAAGGAATTGCGGCGTGCGCGTCTCGCCCTTGCGCGTGTCGATCTCGATCCATTGGTAGGGCAATGCGAGCTTGTCGCAGACCCACTTCACCTTCAGGCAATTGCCGGAATTGCTGTCGCCGTAGATCTTCATCGCTGCCGCCCCGCGTTGGAACGACAGAGCATCAGGACGGCGCGGAGCTGTCAACCGCGGCGTGCGCGGCTGCGTCAGAACTTGTAGCCGAGGCCGGCGCGGACGGTGTTGATACTGGTGTCGACCTGGGAAGTGAAGCGAATGTATTCCCACTCGGCGCGCATGAAGAGACCGCCGACGAGGTTGACGTCCACGCCGAGACCCCCGCTGTAGCCGTAGATCAGATGATTGTGCTGCGCCTCGCTCGCGGAAACCGGCCCCAGAAGAACGCCGGCAGGCGTCACGAAATCCTGAGCGCTCACCGTGCGGACGATATCGGCATTGCCGAGCGCGAGCCCGCCGAACACGTAGGGCAGGAAGCATCCCCATGCATAACCGGCCCGGCCGCGAAACGTTGCCATGTCCTTGATCGCGATCGAAGCCGTCGAGCTCGCCGTCACCGTGTGCACGTTGCCGTCGGACAGCGTATTGCTGCGAGCTTCGCTGGCAGTGGTCGATCCGCCGAACTTACCGTGCAGGTAACTGGCCTCCAGGCCGATCACGACATCGTCCCATTGGGCATTGTAGCCCACGAAAGCACCATATCCGCTGCTGCGCTGAGAGGCCTTTCCGAGGCCGAGATTCCATTGCGAGACCTGCATCTCCTGCTCGATCAGGGTGTCTGCGAGCAGCGCCGCCATCATATTGCTGGTCGACCCGTTGAAATTCTCATCGGACGAGCCGTAGCCACCCTGCCCGCCGACATAGAAGCCTTGCCAGTTGACGCTGGACCTGGTGAGACCGTCGGTGAAGCTGCCGCGCAGGATGGGAAGATCGGGCATATCGGCCGCATGCGCGGCAGACACCGTCCCCAACATCGCCGCCGCCAACAAAAGGCCACGCATCGCAACGCTCCATCGAACTCGAACTTTCATCCGTGATCATGGCTCGTTAACCTTAACCAATGGTTGCGTCGGCCGCCTTCATCGCTACTCGCCATGAAAAATACGCAAAGCAAAACGGCGCGGGATGATCCCGCGCCGTTAAGAAGTCCTAACCGATCGAAGTGTCGATCAGCCCTTGGTGACGAGCGGCGGCGGCGGCATGTAGGCCGGCGCGCTGTCGAGATTCCAGCGCACGCCGAGCTTCAGGTCGTGCGAGGTGATATCCTTGAACTTGAAGACGTTGCCCGTGGTCCCACCGGTGTAGTCCGACAGGACACCGGTTTGTCCGGGGCCCAGGTCGACATAGCTGTAGGCGAGTTCGAGGACGAGATTGGGATTGACCTTATAGGCAAGACCGGCATGGGCCGCCCAGGCGAAATTCCACTTCGAGCCGGACGGCGCGCTCGCGAAGCTGGTATTTCCGACGGCGAGGTTGTTGATGCCCGTGTCGGTGAAGTTCGCGATCGAAACGCGTGCACCGCCGACGCCGGCGCCGATGAACGGCGTGATGCACCACCAGGTGCCCAGATCAACGTACGCGTTGGCCAAAACCAGCCATTCGGACTTGCTTGCGCTGTAATTGTCGATGCCGCTGTACGGCACGCCGCCCGCGGTCCCGGTGAAACGATCGGTGCCCTTGAAATTTGAATTGCCGCGATACTGCCCGGTCACGTCGGCACGAAACCAATTGTTGAACCGGTAGCCAACGCCCACGCCGTAGATGCCGGCCGCGTCGAACGAAGTCTGCTGATCGAACGAGGTGAGCTGCGAATAAGCCGACTCGCGACCGTAGCGCAGATCCTTCGTCTTCTGATTGCTGAAGCCGATGTCGCCGCGCAGATACCAGCCGCCGAAATCGGCGGGCGGGGCCGGCGGCGCGTACATGGGAGGGGGCGCCGCGATCGGCATATCGGCGGCGAATGCCATCGACGAGATCAGGGTTGCCGCACCCGCGGCAAGGAAAGACTTAACGCTACGCATTGGCTTCGTCCTTTTGGCCGGTGAGGCAAATACGCAGGCCTCACGTTCTGGAAACTCACGGAGCGGACGATGCCAGCAAATGTTTAAGCGCCACTTAACCCTAATTTTTAAGGTTGATTTTTCCTGACTGCTCGCGCGCATGGACGAGAAGCGTTGCAAAATTGCAGCGCCTCACGCCGCAATTGCTAACGATGTGTAAAGCCGCAGTGCAGCGGGAGAGAATCCGTTAACGCGCGTGCCGCGGCAGCTTGGGCAGGAACACCGCAAGCAGGCCGATCGCCGGCAGGTAGGCGCAGACCTGGTAGACGAACTCGATCGAGGTGTGGTCGGCGAGCTTGCCGAGCACGGCGGCGCCCAGGCCCCCGATGCCGAAGGCAACGCCGAAGAACACGCCGGAGATCATGCCGAATCTGTGCGGCACCAGCTCCTGCGCAAATACGATGATCGACGACGTCGTCGAGGAGATGATCAGGCCGATGATGACTGACAGCACCGCGCTGCCGACGAGCCCGGCATAGGGCAGCGCCAGCGTGAACGGCAGCGCGCCCAGGATAGAGATCCAGATCACGATCTTGCGGCCGAAGCGATCGCCCAGGGGACCGCCCAGAAACGCGCCGACCGCATTCGCCGCGAGGAAGATGAAGAGATAGATCTGCGCTGCCTGCGTCGACACGCCGAACCGGTCGATCAGGTAGAAGATGTAATAGCTCGACAGGCTCGAGACATAGAGCTGTTTTGAAAACAGCAGCGCGACCAGCACGAGCAGCGCAACGGCGACGCGGCGCGAGCTCGGCGCGTCGGGATGCGCCTGAACGGCCGCCGTCTTCTTCGCCTTGATCTGCGGCGCATACCAGCGGCCGATGCGCCAGAGGATGAGGATTGCGAGGAATGCGATCGAGGAGAACCAGGCGATGCTGCCCTGCCCGAACGGCACCACGATCAACGCCGCCAGCACCGGCCCCATCGAGGTGCCGAAGCTGCCGCCGAGCTGGAACACCGATTGCGCAAAACCGTAGCGGCCGCCGGAGGCGAGCCGCGCGATGCGCGCGGATTCGGGGTGAAACACCGCCGAGCCGAGACCGACCAGCGCGGCGGCGACGAGGATGACGAGATATTGGTGCGCGGCACTGAGCAGCAAGAGGCCGAAGAAGGTCGAGGCCATGCCGATCGCCAGCGAATAGGGCTGTGCCTTCTTGTCGGTGTAATGCCCGACCACCGGCTGCAGCAGCGAGGCCGTGAACTGAAAGGCGAGCGTGATCATGCCGATCTGCGCGAAGTCGAGCGCGTAGGTGTCCTTCAGGATCGGATACACCGAGGCGATCAGCGACTGCATGGTGTCGTTGAGGAAGTGCGAGAAGCTGATGCCGGCGAGCACGACATAGGCCGGCCCTGCCGCTTTGGCGGCAGGTGCCACGTCGACGACGACGACGGGCTCGGTCAGCGTTTCCTCTGAGACGACGACAGGCTTGTTCAATGCAGCGGTCCCGGCCGGCGCGGCGAACCGCCGCATCGGCTCATTACGATGCAAGCGGCGATGGAACCACCGTCAATCGCAAATGGCTGGAATGCGCGGGTCTTATCCTCCCCGCGAGTCCGATATCGTAGGGTGGGCAAAGGCGCCCTTGCGCCGTGCCCACCATCTTTCCGATACGGCGCCAGAAGCGTGGGCACGCTGTCGCTTTGCCCACCCTACGATACTGCCCGTGGGGTGAGATCACCCTACCCGCTCGTGCTTGAAAGACCTCAGGCCGCCGCCTGGCCGAGTGCGAAGACGATGGTGTCGACGACGTCCTCGACCAGGATGCGGTCTTCGCCCTCGCCCATGACGCGGATCACCGGCTCGGTGCCGGAGGAGCGGATCAGGAGGCGGCCGTGGCCGTTGAGCCGTTTCTCGCCGTCGGAGATCGCCGACTTGACGTCGGAATCGTCGAGCGGCTTGCCGCCCTTGTGGCGGACGTTCTTGAGGATCTGCGGCAGCGGATCGAAGCGGTGGCAGACTTCCGACACGGGGCGGCGCAGCTTCTGCACCACCGCCAGCACCTGCAGCGCAGCGACAAAACCGTCGCCGGTGGTGGCGTAGTCGGACAGGATGATGTGGCCCGACTGCTCGCCGCCGAGATTGTAGCCGCCGTTCAGCATCTGCTCGAGCACGTAGCGGTCGCCGACCGGCGTGCGCACCAGATCGAGCCCCTGCCCTTTCAGGAAGCGCTCGAGCCCGAGATTGGACATCACGGTGGCGACGATGCCGGGACGCGACAGGCGGCCGTCTTCCTTCCAGCTCTGCGCGATCACCGCGAGCAACTGGTCGCCGTCGACCACATGACCGCGCTCGTCGACCAGGATGACGCGATCGGCGTCGCCGTCGAGCGCGATGCCGATGTCGGCGCGCATCTCGCGCACCTTCCGCGACAGTGCTTCCGGCGAGGTCGAGCCGCAATCCTTGTTGATGTTGAAGCCGTCGGGCTCGACGCCGATCGGCACGACGTCGGCGCCCAACTCCCACAGCGCTTCGGGCACCACCTTGTAGGCGGCGCCGTTGGCGCAATCGATCACGACGCGCAGGCCGTCGAGCGAGAGGTCTCGCGGCAACGTGCGCTTGGCGAATTCGATGTAGCGGTCATGCACGCCGTCGATGCGGCGGGCGCGGCCGAGGCTCGCGCTCTGTGCCAGCCGCTTGTCGATGGGCTCGTCGAGCAGCTGCTCGATCTGCCGCTCGACGTCGTCGGAGAGCTTGAAGCCCTGCGGGCCGAACAGCTTGATGCCGTTGTCCTCGAACAGATTGTGCGAGGCCGAGATCATGACGCCGAGATCGGCGCGCATCGACTTGGTCAGCATCGCAACCGCCGGCGTCGGCATCGGGCCGACCAGCAGCACGTCCATGCCGACCGAGGTGAAGCCGGCGACCATCGCGTATTCGATCATGTAGCCGGACAAGCGGGTGTCCTTGCCGATCACGACCCGGTGGCGGTGGTCACCGCGCTGAAACGCAAGGCCTGCGGCCTGGCCGACCTTGAGGGCGAGCTCCGGCGTGATCAGTCCGTTGGCGCGGCCCCGAATCCCGTCCGTCCCGAAATATTTGCGACTCATATCGTCCCCCAAGCAACAACCAGGGGATCCCCTTGACAACCACGGGCTGCCCGAACGGGACCCGCATCCCTGATTTGCTAGGCGTGTTATAATGCCTGTGAGGCTAACTTGGCTTCAAAAAATATGATGAATCATTACGGAACCGGGGCGCCGCCGTACCGACAACGTCTTGTTAACATTATATTTCCGGCCCATAGCCTCGAAACAGGGTGGAACCCGTTTAATCGCTGCGCTTCACGTGGCCATCGCCGCGGCTCGGCGCCGGCTGGGTGACGTTGACGGGATCGGAGCCCGGAAAGGTCTCTTCCAGACCCTCTTCCAGGGCTTCCTCGAGATCACGCTTCTCCTTGATCTCTTCCGGCGAAGGTCCAGCGTGCGGCTTCGTCATGGCGCCCTCCTGCAAAACGGTCTGCAAACGGATTTGGCTGTGCATCCAACCATGCTAGATGACCCCGAAATCTTCCGATGCAAGACTCTTGGTACAAGACGGGCCGGGGAACGATCATGAAACATATCACCTGTATCGACGATCTTCGCACGCTGCATAAGCGCCGCGTGCCGAAGGCGTTCTTCGACTATTGCGACCGCGGCTCCTATGCCGAGGAGACGCTGCGCGCCAACCGCGAGGATATGCAGGCGATCAAGTTCCGCCAGCGCATCCTGGTCGATGTCTCCAAGCGCGACACTTCGACCACGATTCTCGGCGAGCCCTCGACCATGCCGCTGATGCTCGCCCCCGTCGGGCTGCTCGGCATGCAGCATGGCGACGGCGAAATTTATGCCTGCCGCGCCGCGCAGGCCGCCGGTATCCCGTTCACGCAATCGACCATGTCGATCTGCTCGATCGAGGACATCGCCGCCAATGTCGAGAAGCCGTTCTGGTTCCAGCTCTACGTCATGAAGGACCGCGGCTTCATCAAGGAATTGATCCAGCGCGCGATCGCGGCCAAGTGCAGCGCGCTGGTGCTCACCGTGGACCTCCAGGTCATCGGCCAGCGCCACGCCGACATCAAGAACGGCATGACCGTGCCCCCCGAATGGTCGCTGTCGAAGCTGCTGGATTTCGCCAGCAAGCCCAGCTGGGTCTCCGGCGTGCTGCAGGGCAAGCGCCGCACCTTCGGCAACATCGCCGGCCACGTGAAGAACACCGAGGATCTCAATCGCCTCGCCGAATGGACGGCCTCGCAGTTCGACACCTCGCTGAACTGGAAGGACGTCGAGTGGGTCCGCAGCATCTGGCCGGGCAAGCTGGTCATCAAGGGCATCCTCGACGTCGAGGATGCCGAGGAGGCCGCCAAGACCGGCGCGCAGGCGCTCGTCGTCTCCAACCATGGCGGCCGGCAGCTCGACGGTGCACCGTCATCGATCGAGGTGCTGCCGGAGATCGCCGATGCGGTCGGTGACAGGATGGAGATCATGTTCGACGGCGGCATCCGCTCCGGCCAGGACGTGATGCGCGCGCTTGCGCTCGGCGCAAAGTCCTGCATGCTCGGCCGCGCTTATGCCTACGGCCTGGGTGCCGGCGGCCAGGCCGGCGTCGCCAAGGCGATCGACATCATCCAGAAGGAGCTGCTCACCACCATGGGCCTGTGCGGCGTCAACCGGATCGACGAGATCGACGATCATGTCATCGCGATGTGAAAGGCATGCCGGGACGCGGCAGCAACAACGGCTGTCGTCCCGGACAAGCGCAGCGCTCGACAACGCGTAGCGTTGTCGGGAGCGGAGCGCTGATCCGGGACCCATAGCCACAGGAAGGTGTGGTTACGGGACTCGGGGTTACCAATCTTCGCCAAACTCCGCCCTGTGGTTATGGATCCCGGATCTGCGCTTACGCTTGTCCGGGATGACACCGAGAATGCATCGGCGACTCTAGCCTCACATCGGTGGCGTAACTCCATCGCGCCCGACATTGACGCGGTTGGCCTCCAGCGAGCCGTCGTCCTTCTTCGCCGCGCCGAAGATGATCAGCTTGGCGCCCGGCTTCACTTCCGACTTGTCCGTGGCGATGAAGGTGACGATTGGCGTGTCCGGCGGCACCACGACCTTCTTCTCGCCGTCCTTGTATTTGACCGTGATGTTCTGGCCGTCGGTGCCTTTCACCGTCTGCGCCACGGTGGCATTGGTCATGGTCGAATTGGCACGCGCGTCCCAGGGACGAAAACCCTCGGCCGCGCCGCGCTGGTTCTCCGGGAAGATATGCACCGCGATCGCCTTCTGCGTGCCGTCCGGTTCAGGCATGCCGGTGACGCCGATATAGGAGCCTTCCTTGATTTCCGACAGCTCCGTCTTCACCACGGCGAAGACGGCGACGTTGTCGGTCATGCGCACCTTCACGTCGCTGCCTTCGCGCGTCTTGATGCCGAGCATGTTGCCGTCGACACTTTCCATGGTGCCGCGGATGCGGACCGTCGGCGCCTGCTGCGCCGAGGCCGCGAACGAGGCGAGAGCGAGGACCGCTGCGAGAAGGCCGGATTTCATCGTCGAAGTCAGCATGATCCGGTCCTTTCTCACATCGGCGGCGTCAGGCCGTCACGGCCGACGCTGACGCGGTTGGTCTCGAACGAGCCGTCCGGCAGTTGCTTCATGAAGGCGATGACCTTGGCGCCGGCCTTGAGGTCGGATTTGTCGCCGGGCACGAAGGTCACCACCGGCGTGTTGTCGGCGACGAACACCTTCTTCTCGCCGTCCTTGTACTTGACCAGCAGCGTATGGCCGTCATTGCCGACCACGCTCTCCGACACCGTGGCGTTGGTCATGCTCGAATTCGGCTTGAGGTCATAGGGCCGCGAGCCCTCGCCGGTGCCGCGCATGCTCTCCGGAAACACGTGGACCTCGACCGCATTCTGGCCGCCGTCCGGTCCGGGCACCGTGGTGGCGCCGACGAAGGAGCCGACCTTGATGTCGGCGAGTGAAATTTTGGTAATCCCCGATACGTTCACGTCGGGAGCGATGCGCAGCTTGACGTCCTCGCCGCTGCGCGACTTGACCTGCATCGTGTCACCATTGACGCTTTCGATCGTGCCGCGCACGCGCGTCGGCACCGGTGCCCTCTGCGCGTAGGCATAGAGGGTGGAAGCGGCCACCATCGCGACGGCGATCAGCGGACGTGTGAAAGTTGCACGTTGAACAGACATGACGGTCTCCGATTGTCCCCACGGATGGAGAACTCCGGACGACGCGCGCTATTCTCTCAAGTCTTTGTGAGATCGGCCTCGACCAGCGCCCGCAGCTCGGCCGTGACCTCCGGCCGCCGGCCGAACCACAGCTCGAAGCCGCGCACCGCCTGGTGCAGCAGCATGCCGAGCCCGTCTGCCGTCTTCAGGCCGCGCGCCGTTGCGGCGGCGAGCAGCGGCGTCACCAGCGGCACATAGACGAGGTCGGCGACCACCGCCGCCTGCGGCAGGCGCGCGACATCAACATCGAGTGAGGGCTGGCCGTGCATGCCGAGCGAGGTCGTGTTCACGAGAAGTTTTGCGCGCGGCAGCACGTCGTCGATCCCGTCCCACGTCACGGGATGCACGTTCGGCCCGAACTGTCTTGCCAGCGTCTCGGCCCGCGCGATGGTGCGATTGGCCAGATGGATGCGCTTGATCCCACGCTCGAGCAGACCGAACACGACCGCCCGCGAGGAGCCGCCGGCGCCGAGCACCAGCGCCTCCTCGGCGGCATCCCAGCCGGGCGCGCTGGCGTCGAGATTGCCGATGAAACCTTCGACGTCGGTGTTGGTCGAGCGCAGCTCGCCCTCGGCAAACCACAGCGTGTTCGCCGCGCCGACGGCCTTGGCGCGGGCATCGGGCGCCGACAGCGCCAGCACGCCCTCCTTGTGCGGGATCGTGACGTTGGCCCCGACGAAGCCGCGCAGCGACAGCCGCAGCACGAAATCCCTGAGATCCTCGGGCGGAACCGCTTCGATGACATAGCCGCCGGCAATGCCGAGCGTGCGCAGCCAGTAATGATGGATCAGCGGCGAGCGCGAATGCGCGGCCGGCCATCCGATCAGACAGGCTGCAGGAGCTTTGGGCGCGGTCATCTTTTCCTCGGGTCGTATTCCCGAGGCGATCCATTTCGCGTCCCGTGGGGCCTGTCAAGCGTGCGGACGTCGCTAGTCCGCCGCTGCCTCCTCGCCCGCAGAGCCCTTGATGTCGGCAATCGCGCGATCGAGGCTCTGGCGATAGCGCGCCCGCGGCGGCGTCACGCCATGGGTGAGCAGCGCGCGGCGGACCGCGGGCGAGGCGCCGGTGATGAACAGCCGGATGCCCTGGCGGTGCGCCTTGGCGGCGACGCGGCCCAGCACGTTGGCCGCCGTCGAATCCAGGAACGGCACCGCGGCGAAATCGACCACGAAGGCCTTGCGCTTGTCGGCGACCTCGTCGAGCACGCCTCCGATGGCGGAGGCCGCGCCGAAGAAGAACGCGCCCGTGATGCGATAGACCAGCACGTCGCGATCGACCGCAAGCGCAGGATCGTAGCGAACGCGCTCGCCGTTGCCGTCGTCGGGACGATCGCCGGCGACCAGAGGCGAGCGTTCCTCGATGCCCGTCATCTCCGCCATGCGATGGATGAACAGCACGGCGCCGAGCGCAAAGCCGACCAGGATGCCTTCGGTCAGATCACGGAAGATCGTCAGCAGGAAGGTCGCAAGCAGCACGACGGCGTCGCCCCACGACGAACGCAGGAGCGTGGCGAATTCGTGCTTCTCCGCCATGGTCCAGGCCACCACGACCAGCACCGAGGCGAGCGCGGCCAGCGGAATGTAGCTTGCGAGCGGCGCCGCGATCAGCATGAACAGCAGCAGGAACACGGAGTGCAGCATGCCTGCCAACGGCCCGCGCGCGCCGGCGCGGATGTTGGTCGCGGTTCGCGCGATCAGGCCGGTGACGCAGATGCCGCCGAACAGCGCCGAGCCGATATTGGCGGCGCCTTGCGCCACCAGCTCGCAATTGGAGCGGTGACGGCGCCCGGTCATGCCGTCGGCCACCACCGCCGACAGCAGCGATTCGATGGCGGCCAGCAGCGCGAATGAGATCGCATCCGGTAGCACGGCGGTCGCCTTCGCAACCGAGAACGCCGGCAGCACCGGCGAGGGCAATTCGCGCGGAATGCCGCCGAAGCGCGACCCGATGGTTTCCACCGGCAGCGACAGCACGGCACACGCAACGGCGGCGAGCACGACCGCGATCAGGATGCCGGGCCAGGACGGCCGCCAGATCCGCAAGGCCGCGATGATGGCGATGCTGATGATTGCGACCGCCACGGCGGATGGATTGATGGTGTTGAGACCGCCGGCGAGCGCGACCAGCTTTGGAACGAACTCGCTGGGCTCTTTCCCCGCAAGCGAGATGCCGCCGAGATCGCGGAGCTGGCTGGCGAAGATGATCACGGCGATGCCAGCGGTGAATCCGACCGTCACCGGATAGGGAATGAACTTGATGTAGGTGCCGACCCGGAGCAGGCCCGCGGCGATCAGGAATACGCCCGCCATCAGGGTGGCGAGGATGACGCCATCGACGCCGTGACGTTCCGCGGTCGCCGCGACCAATACGATGAAGGCGCCGGCGGGTCCGCCGATCTGGAACCGGCTGCCGCCGAGCAGCGAGGCGATGAAGCCGCCGACGACGGCGGTGTAGAGACCGCGGTCCGGCGTCACGCCCGAGGCGATCGCGATCGCCATCGACAGCGGTAGCGCCACGATCGCAACCGTCAGGCCCGCGAAGACGTCGGCGCGGAAGTCCGCGACGCCGTAGCCTTCACGCCAGACGGTGACGAGCTTTGGCAGATACAGTTCGGCAAAGGTCGGCTGACGCAGCTGGTGCAGCCGGCTTGCGTGATCGCTTGTGATGCTCATGCTCCGCTGCCCCACAATGCTCCACTGCATCGTGCGGCCGCGATTCGGACGCGACGGTGCGTTGGTTCAGTCTGCTCCGGGCATGACCCGCAAGATCACGCCCCCACCCGACGCGGCGGCCCGGGCTCCTTCAGGCGGACGCCACGCCCGCCGCTGTCGCTGCGGACCTGCTCGCCGATCAGCTCGACACCGGCCCGGTCGAACGCCTCGACCACCTTGATCAGGGTCTCGACCACGCCACGCACATTGCCGGTGCTGGCCTCCATCCGCTGGATGGTCGGCAGCGAAACGCCGGCGAGCTCGGCCAGGGTTTTCTGGTCAATGCCCAGCAGCGCGCGGGCTGCCCGCATCTGGAACGACGTGATCACCTTGGCCTCACTTACCAGAACTTATAAATGATATCTGAGACGTGTACAATGATGTAAAATACATCATCGGTGGGCAAGCGCAAGGGGGCTTGCGCCTATCGCCTCCGTCATCGCGAGGAGCTCTTGCGACGAAGCAATCCAGGCTGCCTGCGCAGAGACAGTCTGGATTGCTTCGCTACGCCCGCAATGACGAGTGGAGAGAGGGCGCGGCCTGAATGAAGCGCCGCACCCGTGGAGACAGCCCTCACCCCAACCCTCTCCCCGTAAGGACGGGGAGAGGGTGTGAGAGAGTGCGGTCCCTGACTAAGCCAGCTTGATCAAGCCGCGTGTTGATGCGCGGCGATGATCTGATCGGCGGCGCGGCCCGTGACTTCGGCCATGTGGTCGAACTGGCGGGTGAAGCTGCCGGCGCCGGCAGTGGCCGAGCGCAGCTCCACGATCAGTTCGCCGATCTCGGCCTCCGGCATCATGGCGCGAACGCAGTCCCAGCCGCCCCAGCCGTCACGCGTGTCGAAGCCGAGGATCTGGCCTCGCCGCGCCGACAGGATCGCGTTGATCTTGGCGGTGGCGTCGGTCGGACAGACGATCTCGACCACGTGGATCGGCTCCAGCAGCACTGACTGACAATGCGGCAGGCCCTCGTTGAGTCCGATCCGCGCCGCCGTGCGGAAGGCGAGATCGGAAGAGTCGACGCTGTGATAGGAGCCGTCGGTCAGCGTCACCTGCAAATCGGTGACGGGGAAACCGAGCGGACCTCGCGTCAATCCGTCGACGACGCCTTCTTCCACCGCGCCGATGTAGTTACGCGGCACGGCGCCACCAACGACCTTCTCGGCGAACTTGAAGCCCTCGCCGCGCGGCAAGGGCCTGATGTCGAGCACGACGTCGCCGAACTGGCCGTGGCCGCCGGACTGCTTCTTGTGGCGGCCGCGCTGGACGATCGGCTTGCGGATGGTCTCCTGATAGCCGATGGCGGGTGGATGCGATGTGATCTTGACGCCGAAGCGGTCGCGCAGTCGCTCGCCGGCGACGCGCAAGTGCATCTCGCCCTGTCCCCACAGCACGGTGTCGTGGGTCTGGGCGTTCATCACGATGACGAGCGACGGATCCTCCTCGTGCAGCCGCGTCAGCGCCTGGCCGAGCTTGACGTCGTCCTTGCGGTCGGTGGCCGCAACCGAGATCGCGAGCACCGGCGGCGTCGGCTCCGGGACCGCGAGCGCCGCAGGCGGGGTCTTGCCGCTCGAGACCGTGTCGCCGGTCTTGACCGGATCGAGCTTGGCGAGCGCCACCGTGTCGCCGGCTTCGGCAGCGGCACGCTTGGTGTCGTAGGCGCCGTTGACGGCGAGGATGCCGGAGATGCGGCCCGCTCCTCCGGAAGCGGATTGCAGCGTGGCGCCGTCGTCGAGATGGCCGGCGAGCAGCCGCGTCAATGACAATTTGCCGCCATGCTGCGAATGCAGCGTCTTGAACACGAAGCCGAGCGCGTCCCTGGTCTCGGGAACGCCGAGACGTTTTGCGGTCTCCGCTATTCCCGGCGCCTCGTGACGCAGCGCCTTCATCAGGCGCAGCACGCCGTTTTCGCGCGCGGCTGCCCCTAACAGCACAGGGCAGATCACCCCTTCGCGCAATTCGCGGGCGAGATCGTCGAACACGGCATCACGCGGCGGCTGGATGTCTTCGAGCAGCTGCTCCATCAGTGCGTCGTCGTGATCGGCGAGCTTCTCCAGCATCGAGAAGCGGGCTTCCTTCTCACGATCGAGATTGCCGCCTTCGAGCGCGACCACCTCGGAGGCCTTGTGCTCGCGATAGATGAAGGCGCGTTCCAGCGCGAGATCGACGAAGCCCTCGATCAGCTCGTCCTTCCAGATTGGGATCTGGCGCAGCACCAGCGGCACGCGGGAGGCGGGCTGCAGCATTGCGAGCGACTCGCGGATGCGCTGGCTCGCGCGGTCGATCTTGTTGAGGAACAGGAAACGCGGGATCTTCAGCTCCTCCAGCTCGCGCAGGATGATCTGAAGCTGCGGCAGCTTCTTCTCGTCGGCCTCGCAGACCACGATCGCGGCATCGACCGCGGGCAGCGCGGCGCGCATGTCGTGGGCAAACTCGACGGAACCGGGACAATCGAGGAAAGTGTAGCTGTCGCCCATGAAACTCGTGGTGGCGGCAGTGAGCCCGACGGTCATCTTGTGATGACGGGCCTCGGGCGCAGCGTCGCCGACGGAAGTTCCGGCGTCGACACTGCCGGCACGCGGGATTGCGCCCGTTCGCGCCAGTATTGCTTCGAGAAGTGTGGTTTTACCGCTTTGGAAAGGGCCCACCAGCGCGATGCACCGTGGACCTCGGGGACTTCTGACGTCTTGTCCCATTCGCCGCCTCCTTGGTGTGGAGCTCGGCCCATGATTGGGTCGGCAATCGCGGATGCTCTGCCCGTCCCCGAGATTTGGCAAGCATCAAACGTCGCTGCGGTGCGTCGTCGATTAGTCCAAGTCTTAACAGTGGTGTTCCACCTCTTCCCGCTGGGAAGAAGAGGTGGAGCAGCACCACCCGCCCGGCGCGCGATCAACGGCCCGGACGAAGTTCCAGGCTCTCGAGGCCGGCGGCAATGTTGAGGCCAACCTGGCCCTGCACGCTGAGCGGCTGGAGCGCGATCGAATTGTTGGAGCCGCCGACCAGCACGTTACCCCCCAAGCCGACACCGACCGAGGCGCTGCCCTGCGCACCGGCATAATTGCCGGAGAGGTCGCCGGGGCCGAGCCGGTCGACCGGCGCGAACACGCCCCACGCCAAAGCCGTCTCCTGGGTGATGCCGATGTCGAGACCGACTTTGCGGATGGTTGCGACGTAACGATCGTCGGGCAGACCGTCGGCGCGCAGCACGCAGCCGAGATGGGTCACCGATCCCACGATGAAGCCGACGCTGGCGCCGCCGCGGCATTCGAGCACGCCGACCCGCGCCATCCGCTGCTGCGCACTGCCGCTCACGCTGGAGGCAACGAGGCTGGCGGCGGCGAGCCCGGCGAAGATGAACGAACGGCGCATGAAATTTCTCCGGCGATGAAGTGATGCGAGCAGAGAAGGCGCACTGCACGCTGCGCGATGGTCTATGCCACAAGTGCGTTGTGGGTGCCAGATCGCAGGCGGTTAGAATCGAGCTTGTGGAGAGAGCCCCTCACCCCACCCTCTCAGGGCGAGCTTTGCTCGTCCCGCCCCCGTGAGAACGGGGCGAGGGAGTGAGAGAGCGGCGCGCCCCTCGCTCAAAGCCAATCAAACTTCAATCGCGCGTGGCGGGCGTCCTAACCTCTCCCCGCTCTTCAGCGGGGAGAGGTCGGATCACATCGCAGATGTGATCCGGGTGAGGGGCATGGCACAATGTCGGCCAGATCAATAGTCCATCCAACTCCACTTATCGAACACGCATAAAAAAGGCCCGCACGAAGCGGGCCTTTTCAATTCTCGTTGCGACAGTCTCAGCGCAGATTACCGCAGAAGCGCTGGATACGCTTGCAGGCATCTTCGAGGTCCGAGGTCTTGGTCGCGTAGGAGATGCGGAACGCCGGGCCGAGGCCGAAGGCCGAACCCTGCACCACCGCGACGCCTTCGGTCTCAAGGAGCTCGGTGACGAAAGTCTCGTCATTGTCGATCACCTTGCCCGACGGCGCGGTCTTGCCGATCGTGCCGGCGCAGGACGGATAGACGTAGAAGGCGCCCTCGGGACGAGGGCATTCGATGCCCTTGGCCTGGTTGAGCATTGAGACGACGAGGTCGCGCCGCTCCTTGAACACCTTGTTGTTGGCGGGGATGAAGTCCTGCGGACCGTTCAGAGCTTCCACCGCGGCCCATTGCGCGATCGAGGACGGGTTCGAGGTCGACTGCGACTGGATGGTCGACATCGCCTTGATCAGCTGCGCGGGACCGCCGGCATAGCCGATGCGCCAGCCGGTCATGCAATAGGCCTTCGACACGCCGTTCACGGTGAGCGTGCGGTCGTAGAGCTTCGGCTCGACCTGCGCGACCGTGGTGAACTGGAAGTCGTCATAGACGAGATGCTCGTACATGTCGTCGGTCATCACCCACACATGGGGATGCTTCACCAGCACGTCGGTGAGCGCCTTCAGTTCCGAACGCGTGTAGGCGGCTCCCGTCGGGTTCGACGGCGAGCACAGGATCACCCATTTGGTCTTCGGCGTGATCGCGCGCTCGAGCGCCTCGGCCTGGAGCTTGAAGCCGGTCGCGGCGGTGCAGACCACCGGCACAGGCTCGCCGCCGGCGAGTGCCACCATCTCAGGGTAGCTGACCCAGTACGGCGCGGGAATGATCACCTCGTCGCCCGGATTGATGGTCGCCATCAGCGCGTTGTACAGCACCTGCTTGCCGCCGGTGCCGACGATGATCTGGTTCGGCTTGTAGGCAACGCCGTTCTCGCGCTGGAATTTCGCGATGATCGCGTCTTTCAGCTCGGGAATGCCGTCGACCGCGGTGTACTTGGTCTTGCCGGCCTCGATGGCGCGGATCGCCGCCAGCTTGATGTTGGCGGGCGTGTCGAAGTCGGGCTCGCCGGCACCGAGGCCGATGACGTTGCGGCCCGCCGCTTTCAGCGCGCGTGCTTTATCCGTGACCGCGATGGTCGCGGACGGCTTCACACGGTCGAGCGCAGCGGCAAGGAAGGACATCGTCATCTCCTGACAAGCGTCGAAAAGCCCTGGGCCTCACGACTCTGATTGTGGGAATGAGATACCCTAAAACGTGTGCCGCTGCGCCGCAAGAAACTTCGGCCCGATCTCGGAAAAACTTACGGATTTGGAGTGGTTCAAGCAACGATTCCAAGCAATTTTCCGCAACTTTACCGCGCGAATCGCTCATATCCCGGAAAGCTTGTCCTCGGAGCAATTTTGCGTGTTGCGTGCTCAAGCTCCGTCATGGCCGGGCATAGCCGCCCGAAGGACGGCGTCGCTCTCCGCTCGCCTGTGTCCCGGCCATCCACGCCTCACCCGCGGCACGACGAACGTGGATGCCCGGGGACAAGCCCGGGCATGACGGCACACTGGATTGCACTGGATTGATGACAGCGCTCTTCCCCAATCGCTCGCCCTGCGCACGATCGCGCGAGCCAAGCGCTCGCATGCTGACGCAAGCGTGATCTGATTTGCATCGTCGCGCGGAAATGATCTTTCGCGGCGCTGCAGTGCGGTAGGGATTTCGAGTTTTTCTATTGGCCGGCCCTTGCGGCGGATTCGCATCGGCATCATTGTTTAGCCGCCTCGCGCGGCAACGAGCGACGCGCGTCCCCGTCTTCCGGAATCATTCTCAGAATGTACAAGCTCTATTCGATGCAACGCTCGGGCAACAGCTACAAGGTCCGCCTTGCGCTGGCGCTGCTCAACGTGCCTTACGAAGCGATCGAGGTGGACATTCTGCGCGGCGAGAGCCGCACGCCGGACTTTCTGTCCAAGAACCCGTCGGGGCAGGTGCCGCTGCTCGAGGTCGGCGACGACCGCTTTCTCGCGGAGTCCAACGCCATCCTCTGGTACGTCGCCGTCGGCACGCCACTCGCGCCGGAGAACCGCATCGACCGCGCCGAGGCGCTGCAATGGATGTTCTTCGAGCAGCACGCGCTGGAGCCGAACATCGGCGCCGCCTATTTCTGGCTATCATTGGTCAAGGGCGGCCGCGACCTCCAGACCCATTCGCTGGAGGACTGGATGGAGCGCGGCTATGGCGCGCTCCAGGTGATGGAGAACCATCTCAAGACCAACGCCTATTTCGCCGCGCGCCAGCTCACGGTCGCCGACATCGCGTTATACGGCTACACCCACCTCGCCGACCGCTGCGACTTCGACCTCCAGGCCTTCCCGGCGATCCGCGACTGGCTGAAGCGGGTGGAAGCGGCGCCAGGCTTCGTGTCGATGGACTGGCGGCCGGCCGACG
>NZ_AJQF01000095.1:0-983 GCF_000261705.1 Bradyrhizobium genomosp. III
CGCCTGAGCGCGCGCCCTGCGCTCTGGCGAATAGCGGGTACAAAGGCAATATTCGCCGCAATCCCGCCATTTTCCGCGCGATAGCCGCCGCAATATTGCCGGTTGAAACTGGGAAATTGTGGAAAGTCGGGGGTGATTCGCTCGCGCTTTGAAGGATTTAGACCATGATACGGGCGTCCGGCACGGCAGGCTTTCAGGGCCATCCCGCTACCGTCGCGTCTTCCCGGCTGACCAACGCGGTCGCGGCCTCGCTTGCCGTCGCCGCGCTCTCGCTGTGCCTGATCGTCACCCTGACGGTGCTGTCGACCAAGGCGACCATGGCGATGGGCCTGCCGGTCTGATTCCCGTTTCATCCTGGTCCAGCCTTCAAGGCGCCGCGTGCCCCGCGCCTTCAGGCATCGCGACAGGACGTCGATGAAATCACCCGTGGTAGTCGTTGCAATCACACTGACTGCGGCCATTTTGGTCGCGGCGTCGCTGTTGATTGTCGTCACGCGCAAGGGCCCGGGGATTTCGACGCTGAATGCGCCGGCGCTGCAACAGCCCCTCAAGCACACCCACTTGGTCTAAAATCATCCGAAAACCTGAAGCTTGCACGCAAGCGGGCCTTAAACACACCGCGGGAAAACGTATCGCGGTGACGCAACGATCAGTCAGTGTTGCGACGTTACCTCGTTCGGGAGTAGCGAGACGGGTCCATGCGGTTCGGATGGCGTGCGATCTCCGGTCCGGTGCTGACGGCAGCAACCCTGCTGCTGGCGATGCTTTTCGATCGCTTTCTCCCCACTACCTCGCCCGTTCCGCTGCTCGTCGGCATCGTGGCGCTCGCCGGCGCACTGTCGGGTCTCGCCTCCGCCGTCACCAGCGCGGCCGTCGCGGTGATCGGTGCGGCGCTGCTCCTCCTCGGCCGCCACGGTGTTTCCGGCTTGACCATCACCGATCTGGTCCAACTCGGCCTGCTGGCGATCACGGCTGCCGCCACC
>NZ_AJQF01000096.1:0-9887 GCF_000261705.1 Bradyrhizobium genomosp. III
TCGGCCGCGCTCGACCAGGTCGATATCGGCATCGTGCTGCTCGATACCGAGACGCGGGCCGAGTTCATCAACCGCGCGTTTCGCGATTATTTCGCGGTGCCGGACGAGATCGCCGACGGCAGGCCGCCCTTCATCGCCCTGATGTATCACGGCCGCGACACCGGCGCGTTCGAGCTGCCCGAAGACGAGCTCGGCACCTTCATCGCGCAGCGCATGGAGATGGTGCGCATCGGCGATGCCACGCCGATCAACATCGCCTTGCGCACCGGCGAGGTGTTGCGCTTCGTCTGCGCCGCGCTGCCCGACGGCGGACGCATGCTGAGCTACACGCCGGTGACCGACCTCGTCCGCCACACCGACGCGCCCTCACGCGCCGACTACTACCGCTCGCTGCGCGATCCCACGGGCCGCAGGCTGATCCGGCATCTGCGCGCCGCGGAGTGATGCGACTGGCGATTGATCGGCACGCCCGTCATCACGTATGAAGGACGTCCCATCGATCGCAGGAATTCGACATGTCGCTCACCATTCGCGCCGTCACCAGGCAGGACTACGATCAATGGCTGCCGCTGTGGGACGGCTATAACGCCTTCTACGGCCGCTCCGGCCCGACCGCGCTGGCGGGCGAGATCACTGCAATGACGTGGCAGCGTTTCTTCGATGCCTATGAACCGGTGCATGGGTTGGTCGCCGAGAGCGACGGCAAGCTGCTCGGCATGACGAACTACCTGTTTCATCGCAGCACCACCGCGATCGAGCCGTCCTGCTATTTGCAGGACCTGTTCACGCTGGAAGCCGCGCGCGGCAAGGGCGTCGCCTCGGCGCTGATCCACGGCGTGTATGAGCGGGCGAAACTGGCGGGATCGCCACGCGTCTATTGGCAGACGCACGAGACCAATCTCACGGCACAGCGCCTGTACGACAAGGTCGCGGAGCGTTCCGGCTTCATCGTCTATCGCAAGCTGTTCTGATCCCCGCCCGCACCCTGTGGATAACTCCGCCTGTCACCCGCCCGTAACATAGCGGGGCTACGCTGCATTTGCGTCTGATCAGGCCCCCCGTCACCGATCAAGCGCCCCAAGCGGTCCCCGTCAGTCGCCGCGTCTGACAGGGGCCGCATTTTTTTGTCCGCCTTGTCAGCATGGCAGCAGCGCGGCGCGCGCCTTGCTGCTGCGGCGCACGATGGTCACAATGAGTGGCTGCTCTCTCTGACAGGATCTCCCATGGAAATTCGCAATCTCGGCGCCTCCGGCCTTCGCGTGTCCGCGGTCGGGCTCGGCTGCAACAATTTCGGCCAGCGCACGGATCTGGAGACCTCGCGCAAGGTGATCCATCGCGCGCTCGACCTCGGCATCACGCTGTTCGACACGGCCGACATCTATTCGAACATGGGCGGCTCGGAAAACGTGCTCGGCGCCGTGCTGGGCGACCGCCGCAAGGACATCGTGCTGGCGACGAAATATTCAAAGCCGATGGCGGAGGACGGAACCAAGCAGGGCGCCTCGCGCCGCTACATCATGGACGCCGTCGAAGCGAGCCTGAAGCGGGTGAAGACCGATTACATCGATCTCTATCAGCAGCACGACTATGACCCGCTGACGCCGATCGAGGAGAGCCTGCGCGCGCTCGACGATCTCGTCCGCCAGGGCAAGGTCCGCTACATCGGCAATTCCAACTTCCCGGCCTGGCGCGTCGCTGAAGCCGAGTACGTCGCGCGCGCGATGAATGTCAGCCGCTTCGTGTCGTGCCAGGACGAATACAGCCTCCTGGTGCGGGACATCGAAAAGGACCTGCTGCCGGCAGCGCAGGAGTACAAGCTCGGCCTTCTGCCGTTCTTCCCGCTCGCCAGCGGCCTCCTGACCGGCAAGTACCGGAAGGGCGAGGCCGCGCCCGACGACACCCGCTTCGGCAAGGTGGAGCGGCTGCGCGACCGCTACGTCACACCGCGCAACGAGGACATCGTCGAGAAGCTCCAGGCCTTCGCCAAGGCCCGTGGCCACAGCATGCTAGAGCTCGCCTTCTCCTGGCTCGCCGCCCGCCCGCAGGTGTCCAGCGTGATCGCCGGCGCCACCCGCGTCGAGCAGATCGAGCAGAACGTCAAGGCGATCGCCTGGAAGCTCAGCGCGGATGAGATGGCGGAGATCGACAAGATCACGCTGGGCTGACGTTCGAGGCGCGGCGCTACTTCGCGACGGTCTGAATCACCTCAAAGCCTTCGAACTGGGGATGGCCGAGATAGAGCGGCTTGTTGTCGCCTGCCTTGTGGTGCGCGGCCCGAAACGCTTCGGACTTGGTCCAGGCGTCGAACGCGGCATGGTTTGCCCACACGGTGTGCGAGGCAAAGAGCGTGTGGTCCTCGAGCTCGGGGCCGCGCAGCAGATGGAATTCGACGAAGCCCGGCACCTTGTCCAGATGCGTATCGCGGCCGAGCCAGACCTGCTCGAAGGCGGCCTCGGAGCCCTTGACGACACGGAAGCGGTTCATGGCGATGTACATGGGGATGGTTCTCCTGATGCTGCACCATTATCTCGTCATTCCGGGATGCGCCGCAAGGCGCAGGCCCGGAATGACGGGGCGTGGGGTTAGGCGACCAATCCCTTCATCGGCCGTGCTCCCGCACTATCCGGGAACACCGTCTCGGCCAGCACGCGATCGGACAGGCCGAACTGGCCCTGCAGCACGCCCTTGATCACGGAGCGAAGATCGGTGGTCGGCTTGAGATCGCGAGCTTCATACAAGTTCGCGAGCTTGAGGCCCGGCCAGTCGGAGATGACCCGGCCGCCTTTCACGGCGCCGCCGGCGAGCAGCGCGATCGTGCCGGTGCCGTGATCGGTGCCGTCGGTGCCATTGATGCGCGCGGTGCGGCCGAATTCAGTGGCGACGATGACGACGGTGTCGCGCCAGCGCTCCCCCAAACCGCTTTGGAATTCGGCGAGTGCGCCATCGAGCCCGCCGAGCAGGAAGGCGAGACGACCGACCGGGCCGCCTTCATTGGCATGCGTGTCCCAGCCGTCGAAGGCGAGCGCGGCGATGCGCGGGCCATCGTCGGCCGCCATCAGCTTCGCAGCGCCGCGCGCGACCTGGCGCATCTGCACCATCGCATTGCCGGGTTTTGGCTTCATGTCGTCACCGCTCGCGACCTTGTCGAGCTGAAGGCCTTGCGACAAGGCCATCGCCAGCGCGGGATCGCGATGACGGTAGAGATCGACGAGGCGCATCGCGGTGTCGTCATCCGCCTGCGGCAGCGCCACCGGCGCCCAGCCGACGGTCGGCGCGTTTCCGCGCAGCACCAGCGGCGTGGTAGGCCCGACCGCAAGAGCGCTCGATACGCGCTCGCCGCGCGGCAGCGCTTCCAGCGCGCGATTGAGCCAACCGGACTGCACGCGGCCAGGCCCGGCATAACCGCTCTCCAGCACGTCCTGGCCGTCGAAATGCGAGCGGTCGCGATAGGGGGTCGCCACCGCATGGATCACCGCAGCGTGCTTGTCGCGATACATCCGCGCGAATTCCGGCATCGCCGGATGCAGCGCGAAGAAGGAGTCCAGCATGATCGCGGGATGCGCGCCGTCCGCGGCCAGCGCGATCGAACCGTGCAGGCCGGCATAGTCAGGGTCGCCGATCGGCGCGACGGTCGAGAGACCGTCGAGCGCGCCGCGCAGGATCACCACGAGCAGCCGGGGATCGCGCCCATCGGCGGCGCGTGCGAATTTCGGCAGGTAAGCCCAGGCCGCGAAGGAGGCGCCGCCGAGCAGCAGGCCGCGGCGCGAGGTGAGGAGCCGGTTCTCGACGCAGTCGACCATCATCATCTCCTCTGCATTTCCGGCGACATCAAGAGCAGCGCCAGCGCCTGCTGGCGCGACTCCGCGCGCTCGATGGTCCGGCGCGTTTCGATCGAGGCCGCATCCGCCGCCGCGAACTCCAGCAGATCCAGCGGATCGATGTTGGGCCCGAGCCGTGCGCCCATTTGCGCGGCGATATCGAGCCTGAGCTTCATGCCCTCGGGCGCGGCCCATGCGGCGCTGGTATCGGGGAAACCATTGGGGCCGGCCGGCGACCACAGCGGCTGTCCAAGCAGATTGAGATTGTTCAGATAGGCGCCGGGATCTTCCGGGACGCGCGCGAGCAGCCGGCCGCTCGCGACGAGGAAATCGTAAGGGCTGCGCATCTTGGTCAGCGGCGCCGTCCACGCCTCGTCGGAATCGACCAGCCCCGCGGCAAGCGCCTTGAGGTCGCCGTCGGTCTTGACGAAGAGTTCGCGCAGCCGCGCCACCAGGCCCGGCGGCGGATCGTCGGCAACGAAGTGGCGAACGAACTTGGTCGCGATGAAGTTCGCGGTCGACGGATGGCGCGCGATGTCGGCGAGCGCGGCCTCGCCTTGCGCGAGACCCGTCGCCTCGTAGCTCTTGCCGAGCAGCATCTGCGCGCCGGGCTGGTGCGCATTGGTGTTGAACACGAAGGAGCCTGGTGTGCCGAGCTGCCCCTGCCGTCCGGCAAAGGTCCAGCCGGTGATGATGCGCGCGAGCGAGGTGACGTCCTCCTGCGTATAGCCGCCACCGACGCCGAGCGTATGCAGCTCCATGATCTCGCGCGCGAGATTCTCATTGAGCCCGCGCTTGCGATTCTGGCCTGCGCGCGAATCCGGCCCCAGCGATTGCTGGTTGTCGAGGAAGAACAGCATCGCCGGATGCTGCTCGACCGCTTTCAGCATGTCGGCGAAGCGCCCGAGCACGTGCGGCCTGATCGCCTCGCGCTCGAACACGCCGGCCCAGATCCGCGCCAGCTCGCCCTTCGTCGCGGAAATGCAGAAATGGTTGGACCAGAACGCGACGAGACGCTCGGTGAAGCCGCAGGTGGCCAGCGTCGCGCGCTGCAGGCGCGCCAGCGCTTCGGTACGGAAGGTCTTTTGAATCACGTTGAGCGGCTGCGGGGCCGGCTTTGCCGCCGGCGGTGCAGCCGCATTGGGCTGCATCGCGTCCGGCTTTGCCGCATTGTCCGCCGGCTTGGTCTCCGTCATCTGGCCGGCGACCTCCGTTGCTGCCGCATTCAGCGAGAGATTGCGGCGGAGCCCGGGCTTCTGTTCGGTCGGCGCAGGCGACGGCGCCTCGGCGGGCGCGGCCGCCTTCGCCGCTTCGCGCGCCTGCCTGACCTGATCCTGATAGGCGAAGACGGCCTGCCCGAGTTGCTGCGTCGATTGCAGACCGGGCGCCTCCAGCAGCACCCCGCTCGCACGGAGCAGCTCTGCCTTCACGAAACCGCGCGGATCGGAGGCTGCGTTGATGAGATCTCCGGACGCGCCGCCGCGCGCGCCGAAGCCAAAACGGTTGAGCGCGACGAGCGCGGCTTGCGAATCGCGGGCCATCGATTTGTCCTTCGCGTGCCGGGAGCCGCTTTCGGAGTCCGCGCGCGACGCCTAATATACCGCAACGACCGATGAACCCGACATGAAAATCACGGCGAAGCTTCGACGCAAATCATGACAAATCCGAAAGAATCCCCGCCGCCGGAACCGCGCCGCCTCGCCTGCGCGCGCTGCGGCACCGAATTCGGCTGCGACCTCTCGGGCACCTGCTGGTGCGCGGAGGAAACCGCGAAGCTGCCGATGCCGGTCGAAGGCGAGGATTGTTTATGCCGGGAGTGTTTGCGCAAGGCAGCGGCGGAAGCGAGCGCGGCGGCTCGTTAACCGCGAGAGGATCACCGCAGCCTCCCTGTCGTCCCTGCGAACGCAGGGACCCATAACCACAGGGAGAGGTTTGGCGAAGACTGGTCGTCCGATACTTCGACCATCCGCGCTCGAATAGATCACGCGGTATGGATCCCCGTGTTCGCGGGGACGACGTCGGAGAGACGGTACCTTACACCTCATGCCCCGGCGATTTCCGTGCCATGCCGTCGAACGCATCGAGCAGTGTCTCGCGCCAGGCATACACCGGATCGTCCGCCTCGAGCAGCTTGAACGGGCTCACCACGCGCGCCCACTGGAAACCGCCGAACACGATGTAGTCGGCGTAGTTCGGCGCGGCGCCGCCGAGATAGGGCTGCTTCTTCAACGTCTGCCGCATCACTTCCAGCGACTTGCGGAAGGCGACCACGCCGATGTCGCG
Organism: Bradyrhizobium genomosp. III; assembly: GCF_000261705.1. Taxonomy (NCBI): domain Bacteria; kingdom Pseudomonadati; phylum Pseudomonadota; class Alphaproteobacteria; order Hyphomicrobiales; family Nitrobacteraceae; genus Bradyrhizobium; species Bradyrhizobium genomosp. III. The sequence continues at coordinate 6,102 of NZ_AJQF01000096.1, forward strand.
GCTCGCCATGACCTCTTCCAGGCTCTTGCCGCCAAAGCGCGCCTCGCGCGACTTTCGGAAATAGGCAGCGTCGACCTCGGCGAGATTCTTCGGGATGTCGGCAACGATCAGCGGAAAGATGCCACCGACCACGGCGATGTCGCCGAAGGCGTTGATCATGCGCGCCATGGCGCGGCCGCCCTCGCCGCCGAACAGCGACGGACGGTCCGGGAAATTGTCCTCGAGATAGGTCGCGATCGTCCAGGAGTCGACGACGGGCTTGTCATCGTGCAACAGCACCGGAACCTTCTCCGACCCGTGCGGCGCGAGCGCGCTCTTCTCGGTGAAGCGCCAGGGCAGCGATTCCGCCGCGAGGCCCTTGTGCGCCAGCGCCATCCGTGTGCGCCAGCAATATGGGCTGAAGGGACGCGAGGCGTCGGTGCCGACGAGTTCGAAGAGTCTGAGTGACATGGCTGATCCAGCTGCTGTGATTGGCGATCAGAGTAGCCGTCATGCCGACGAGCGCAAGCAAGCCGTCTTGCCGCCGGTGTCGGGGTGTGACCGGCGACCGGCTGCCTCGCCCGTGCCGGATTTGGCCACGGCTTGTTGAGCCGGCACCGGATTGGACCTAAGCTTGGGCATGTCCAAGATCCGATACAGGAGGCGTTGCAATGACCAGGACCATTCAACGGCGCGATTTTCTCTTGGGCTCGGCGGCACTGGCCGGAGCTGCGGCCGCCAACGCTTTCACCTGCGTCGAGATCGCGAGCGCTGCCCCGATTGCCGTTCCGACCGTCGACAAGCTCTCGATCCGCGTGCTGGTGGATTCGAGTTTCGACCTGTTCTTCCGTCCCAAGCAGATCAACGGGGTCTCCATCACTCCGGCTGCACGCGGCGGTGATTTCCGCAAATCGCTGCACAATGAATGGGGCCTGTCGCTTTGGCTGGAATCCGAGGGCGGCGGCAATCAGCGCACGCTGATGCTCGACTACGGCTACACGCCCGACGTGCTGCTCAACAACATGGCGTTGATCGGCGTCGATCCGGCCAAGCTCAACGCGCTGATCGTGAGCCACGGCCATTACGATCATTTCGGCGGCTTGAACGGCTTCCTCGACAAGTTCCGCGACAGGCTGCCCGCCGACCTCAAGCTCTATGCGGGCGGCGAGGACAATTTCTGCCATCGCGTCACCCCGACGCCGACGCAGGGGCAATTCGCCGATTTCGGCACCCTCGACCGCCGGCAGCTTGCGGCGCAGAATGTCACGACCGTGCTGTGCGAAACGCCGACCGTGATTGCGGATCATGCCTTCACCACCGGCAAGATCACCCGGCGCAGCGGCGAACGCGTACTGCCGAACACGCTCGTCGAGTTCGGCATCAAGGACGGGCTGGGCTGCAATGTCGGCCACTATTTGCCCGCGGAAATGGAGAGCAAGATCGTGCCGGACGAGCACATTCACGAGCACGCCACCTGCTTCAACGTGCGGGATCTCGGTCTCGTCGTGATCTCGTCCTGCGGCCATGTCGGCATCGTCAATTCGGTGAAGCAGGCGCAGGAAGTGTCGGGCGTCCAGAAGGTGCACGCCGTCGTCGGCGGCTTCCATCTCGGCCCGGCGCCCAGGAACTACCTCACGCAGGTCGTGAGCGAGATCAAGGCGCTCAATCCCGACGTCGTGGTGCCCATGCATTGCAGCGGGCTCAACTTCGCACAGGAAGCCAATGCCCAGATGGAGGGCAAGGTGGTGGTGACGACGACAGGCAGCCGTCTCACCTTCGGGCTGTGATGCGGCTCGCCAGCGCCTGGCTGTACGTGATGCTGACGCTCGCCTGCGCGGCAGCGGCGCAGGCACGCTCGGCCGCCGAGACGATGGACATCCTGATGTGGAATCGGGAGCCGGTCGGCGGACCGTTCCAGTTGATCGACCAGACCGGCAAGCCGCGCAGCGAGGGCGACTTCCGCGGGCGGCTGATGCTGGTCTATTTCGGCTTCACCCATTGCCCCGACGTCTGTCCGACCGACCTGATGGCGATCGGACAGGCGCTCGAGCAACTCGGACCGGACGCAGAGGCCGTGCAGCCCGTCTTCATCACGCTCGACCCCGAGCGCGACACGGCCGAGCATCTTGCCGAATATGTGCCGCTGTTTCATCCGCGGCTGCTCGGGCTCACCGGCAGCCCCGAAGCGATCGGAGCAGCGGCAGAGGCCTACAAGGTCTATTTTGCCAGGATTCCGATCGGCAAGGGGGCCAACGACTACACGGTCGACCACACGTCCTTCATTTATCTCATGGACCGCGACGGAAAATATCTCGGCTTCTTTCCCCCGGGCACCTCGGCCGAGCGCATGGTCGAGATCATCCGGCCACGGCTTGCGGTGCCTACGCGATAGCACTCCGGCCAGAGCCGTCGAAAGCGACGCGCTCACCGCCCGTTGGCGCGCAAGAACCTTTCGCCACCTTCCGTCACCGCGATGACGAGGCCAAGGCCTGCAATGGTCTCGCGCGCGACGTAGCCGCGATCGGCGGCGTCCTCCCAGATGGTGAGGCGCGGGCACGAGGTCTTCCAGGTCGCGATCACCTCGGCATAGGCGCGCGGCTCGCGCGCGACCCATTCGACGAAGTCCAGCACCAGCGGATCGGCGTTACTGCTCATTGCAAACCTCCCTTGTCGAAGGCGGCCAGCACTGGCGTGCGCACCATGAGCCAGCCGCCATAGGCGATGTAGTAGCAGGCGATGGTGGTGATCAGCTTGTTCGACCAGGCCACGAACTGCTGGTCGGTCATGGCTTCGAGGATGCGCCGCGCCAGTGTGGTGCCGAGCATCGAGGCAAGGATGGCGACGCCGGCGAGCACGGGATCGAGGCTCGCCGCCTGGTCGATGATGCCGCCGAAATAGACGAGCTTGGTGAAATGGCTGACGAGCTGGCACATCGCCTTGGTCGCGACCTTCTCGCGCCGGCCGAAATCGCCGCCGAGGAAGAAGGTGTCGAGCAGCGGACCCGACACACCGGTCATCAGCATCAAGCCCATGCAGATCGTGCCATAGACGGTGCCCTGCCAGAGACGATCGGGGTCCGGCTTGATGTTCGACGGCAACAGCCGCGCCATGAACGGGGTGATGCCGAGCAGCAGCAGGGCCATCGGCTTGTCCGGCACGTAGCGCGTGATCGACCAGGCCGCGAGCGCGACGGCAGCGCCGACCATATAGTTCGCGACCGGCCGCCAGCGGATATGCGCGCGCCATAGAAACGCGCGCCAGCCGTTCGAGGCCATCTGCGTGATCGCATGCAGCACCATCGCGGTCGGCAGCGGCATCAGTGCCAAGAGCACCCCGATCAGGATCAGCCCGCCCGCCATGCCGAACAGTCCCGACAGGAACGCGGTGGCGACCATCAGCAATCCGAGGGCAGCGATCATGATGGGCGTCACGTGGGGAATCTCCGGTGGTGGGGCCGTTGAGCAGGGCACGCAGGCTGCTTCACTCCCTCGCCCCGTTCCTACGGGGAGAGGGGGGTGAGGGACCGCTTCCGCAGTCACGCTGCCCCGCGGAGACTCCCCCTCACCCGCCGCGCTCTGCGCGTCGGCCTCCCCCCGCAAGCGGGGAGCGGCGAAGGGAACGTGCCTCGCTTGCCCCTTCCGCGCAAACTGAGTTATCTTGGCCTGGCATCAGTTTTCCTGAGGGTCTTGCATAAGGGTCCTGCCTTTGCGGCGTCTGCTGTTTCTCAACGGCATCAAGGCATTCGAGGCGGCGGCGCGGACCGGCAGCTTTGCCGCCGCCGGGCTCGAGCTCAGCGTATCGGCGGCC
>NZ_AJQF01000097.1:0-21153 GCF_000261705.1 Bradyrhizobium genomosp. III
AGCGGCTCGGCGTCGCGCTGTTCGAGCGCAAGGCCAATCGCCTGGTGCTGACGCAGGCCGGCCGCGCCTATCAGAGCGGGCTGACGCCGATCTTCGACGCGCTCGCCAGCCTCACCGCTCAGGTGACGGCGCCGGCAAGCGTCCGCGTGCTCACGATCGGCGTCGGCCACACCTTTGCGATGCGCTGGCTGATCCCGCGCCTGTCGGAGTTTCGCAGCGAAGAGCCCGACATCGAGGTGCGCTTCACCACCGGCGGCGCGTCGGTACCGTTCGGCGAGGACTGGAGCTGCGGCATCAAGCTCGGCACCGGCGACTGGCCTGGTCTCGTCGCCGAGCCCCTGTTCGCCGGCGATCTCACGCCCGTCTGCGTGCCCCGCCTCGCGAGCGGCCTGAAGCGCCCGGCCGACCTGAAGGGACCGAGCCTGATCCGCGTCGAACATTCGCCGGAGGACTGGCCGATCTGGCTGAAAGCCGCGAACCTCACCCGCATCAATCCGCGCGGGCCGGAGTTCCAGTTTTACGGCCAGGCGCTGCAGGCCGCCGCCGACGGGCTCGGCATCGCCATGGGCATCCGCCCCTATATCGACGACGATCTCGCCGCCGGCCGGCTGGTCGCCCCGTTCGACCTCTCGGTGCCCAAGGGCATGCGCTGGTACCTGCTCTATCGCAGCTTTCAAACCGAGCACCGCGACTTTGCCGCGTTCCGCCGCTGGATCATGCGCGCGGCCTCGGAACCCGCCGCCCGCCCGGTCAAGCGGACGGGCCGTGTCGCCGCGCGGAACTGACGCCCGAGGCAAAAAAGCCTGCCGCTTGTGAACGGCTTCACATTCCGGAATCCGCAAACGTGGTCCCCTGACCCTCCGAAAAGAAACGTGGGACCGACAAGAATGACGACCCTCTACGACGGCTTTGACATTGAATCCTTCGAGGCTGGCAAAGGCCTCTGGCACGCCCGCATCCGCCGCGCCGATCTCAGCCCCGTCGCCATCGACGGCGTGCTGTTTCCGGCGATGGAAGTCGGTTTCGCCTGGCCCGATCAGAACGCCGCGATCGCCGACGCCAAGCACCACATCGACCGCTTCCGCCGGCGGGCCGACAGCGACGACGAATAAGCGAGCCGGACGGCAAGCGAACCAGGGCAACAGCATAAAGGGGGGAACCGGGTCATGTCAGTCATCGAAATCGAAGACGCGCCGCGGCCGAGAATTTATGCCCGCAATGTGCTGTCCAACTGCCCGGAATGCGACGGCGATCTCACGGTGCTCCGCGTCATCGGCGGCCGCGCAGGACGCGAGTACTGGACCATGCGCTGCACCGATTGCGGCGGCATCCATCTCGACATCCTCAAGCCGCATCAGGCGGGCAAGGACGACGAGGGTCCGCTGCCGACCGCGTAGGGCCGAGGCTGCTGCCAACCTGCTGTCAGCAGGCTGCATGAGGACGGTCATTCACCCTTTATCGGGAGGCGGACTCATCCCATATTCGGCTCATGGCGAAGAAACCTGCTCCCCCAAAATCCCCTAAATCCAAAGCTCCGAACTCCAAGGCACATCGGCCCGACGTGCAGCCGATCGGGCCGGCCCTGGCCGAGCTGCTCAATCCCGCGATCAATCGCGGCGACGCCGGACTTGGCTCGGGCACCGGCCTGCAGCCGCCGCCGGACAATTCCCGCGACCGCCGCTCCGGCGGCGAGGCCGCGGCCCATCGCGCGCGGGCCTCGACGCCCAAAGACCTTCAAAAGCAGTTTCCGCAGGATAGTGCGCGGCCGATGCCGCTGCGGCCCAACCCGCAGCCGCCGGGCGCCCGGCAATCCACAGAGGTTGGCGGGCTGGAAGAAGCGCCGCAGGCCAATTACGGAACCGCGGCCACGATCCCGACGCTCGATCCGGAACTGGCGCGGCAGCTCGGCCTGCCCACCGAAGAGGACGATGCCGAAGCGCTGGCGCGTCCGCCGCGCAGCAAGATGGAGGCGCTCGGCGTCAAGGCCACCGCCGACGCGTTGGAATCGCTGATCCGCGAAGGCCGGCCGGAGTTCCGCAAGAACGACGGCTCCACCAAGGTGTGGACCCCGCACCGGCCGCCGCGGCCGGAGAAGTCCGAAGGCGGCGTGCGCTTCGAGATCAAATCGGAATATCAGCCCAAGGGCGACCAGCCGACCGCGATCGCCGAGCTGGTCGAAGGCGTCCAGCGCAACGACCGCACCCAAGTGCTGCTCGGCGTCACCGGGTCGGGCAAGACCTACACCATGGCGCAGGTGATCGAGAAGACGCAGCGCCCCGCGCTGATCCTGGCGCCGAACAAGACGCTCGCCGCCCAGCTCTATGGCGAGTTCAAGAACTTCTTCCCCGACAACGCGGTGGAGTATTTCGTCTCCTACTACGACTATTACCAGCCGGAAGCCTACGTCCCGCGCACCGACACCTATATCGAGAAGGACTCCTCGATCAACGAGCAGATCGACCGCATGCGCCACTCGGCGACGCGCGCGCTGCTCGAGCGCGACGACGTCATCATCGTCGCCTCGGTGTCCTGCATCTACGGTATCGGCTCGGTCGAGACCTACACCGCGATGACTTTCGCGCTGAAGAAGGGCGAGCGCATCGACCAGCGCCAGCTCATCGCCGACCTCGTCGCCTTGCAATACAAGCGCACCCAGGCCGATTTCACCCGCGGCACGTTTCGCGTGCGCGGCGACGTCATCGACATCTTCCCGGCGCACTATGAGGACCGTGCCTGGCGCGTGAACCTGTTCGGCGACACCATCGAGACCATCGAGGAATTCGATCCGCTCACCGGCCACAAGCAGGACGAACTCGAATTCATCAAGATGTACGCCAACTCGCACTATGTGACGCCGCGCCCGACACTGGTGCAGGCGATCAAGTCGATCAAGTCCGAGCTGAAGCAGCGGCTCGACCAGCTGCACGACCAGGGGCGCCTGTTGGAAGCGCAGCGGCTGGAGCAGCGCACCACTTTCGACCTCGAGATGATGGAAGCGACGGGAAGCTGCGCCGGCATCGAGAACTATTCGCGCTACCTCACCGGACGCCGTCCCGGCGAGCCGCCGCCGACGCTGTTCGAATACGTCCCCGACAACGCGCTGGTGTTCGCCGACGAGAGCCACGTCACCGTCCCGCAGATCGGCGCCATGTTCAAAGGCGACTTCCGCCGCAAGGCGACGCTGGCCGAATACGGCTTTCCCCTGCCGTCCTGCATGGACAACCGCCCGCTGCGCTTCGAGGAGTGGGACATGATGCGGCCGCAGACCGTCGCGGTGTCGGCAACGCCGAGCGGCTGGGAGCTGAACGAGAGCGGCGGCGTGTTCGTCGAGCAGGTCATCCGCCCCACGGGGCTGATTGATCCGCCCGTCGACATTCGCCCGGCCCGCACCCAGGTCGACGACCTCGTCGGCGAGGTCCGCGCCACCGCGCAGGCCGGCTATCGCTCGCTGATCACCGTGCTGACCAAACGCATGGCGGAGGACCTCACCGAATATCTGCACGAGCAGGGCATCCGCGTCCGCTACATGCACTCCGACATCGACACCATCGAGCGCATCGAGATCATCCGCGACTTGCGTCTCGGCGCGTTCGACGCGCTGGTCGGCATCAACCTCTTGCGCGAAGGCCTCGACATTCCCGAATGCGCGCTGGTCGCGATTCTGGATGCCGACAAGGAAGGCTTTTTGCGCAGCGAGACCTCGCTGATCCAGACCATCGGCCGCGCCGCGCGCAACGTCGATGGCAAGGTGATCCTCTACGCCGACCAGATGACGGGCTCGATGGAGCGCGCCATCGCCGAGACCAACCGCCGCCGCGAGAAGCAGGTCGAATACAACACCGCCAACGGCATCACGCCGGAGAGCGTGAAGAAGCAGATCGGCGACATCCTCAACTCCGTCTACGAGCGCGACCACGTGCTGATCGAGGTCGGCGGCCACGACATGACCGACGACGTCATCTCGATCGGCCACAACTTCGAAGCCGTGCTCGGCGACCTGGAAACGCGGATGCGCGAGGCCGCAGCCGATCTGAACTTCGAGGAAGCCGCGCGCCTGCGCGACGAGGTCAAACGGCTGCGCGCCACCGAGCTCGCCGTGGTGGACGATCCCACCGCCAAGCAACGCACTGTGCAGGGCAAGGCCGGCGCCTATGCCGGCAGCAAGAAGTACGGCGACGCCGCGAATTTACCGGTCAGCGCCATGAAGAAGAAGACCGTGGGCTCCGCGCTGAAAGCCAGCGGCGGCGGAGGCGGCTCGAAGGTCCACAAGCCGCATCTCGACGAGATGCACGGGCCGGAATCGCTGCCCTATCGCGAAAAGCCGACGCTGCCGGCAAAGCCGTTCGGTAGCACGAGCCGGATTATTCAGCCGACGGACTCGCGGCAGTCGGGACCGGAGTTTGGGCCGGCGCCGAAGTCGACGGGCGGGATGCCCGGGCGGCGGGGTGGGTGGAAGAAGAGGTGATTGTCCGACACTGCGGCAGGGGTTGATCGTCGGCAAGCGAGACTCGCTCGGCGTTCCCCTCACCCCACACTCGCCGTCACCACGGCCATCACCGACAGCAGCAGCACGATGGTCACCAACTGCAGCGAGGCGACGGGCTGGGTGCGCCAGGCCGTGATCTTGTCGGACAGCGACAGATGGGCCTCGAAGAACTTTGGTTCGTAGACGGTCTTGAACAGGTGCGGGAAGCTCGGGCCGAGGGTCACGGCGAGCATGGCGTGGGCGAGCGAGGCGATGGCGACGAAGATGGCGACGCCGGGGTCGCCGACGAGATCGTGGTTGCCGCAGAGCTTGAGCAGGAAGGCGGCAGCGGCGAAGGTCGGGAAGCTCTGCAGGATCGTGGTCAGCGCGAGGCCTTCGAGCGCGTTGTGCAGGCGGGACTTTCTGACGGTGGCGAGGGCAGCCATGGCACGTCTCCCTGATGACATGCCGATGACGTTAGCTGCGATGGGATGGGCGTGATGTGAGATGGATCACGCGTCCTTCTTCACCTCGCCCGCTTGCGCGGAGAGGAAGCAGACTGCCGCTGCGGATCGAGGTCGCCCCTACAGCTTGCCCTGGCCGTTCACCTGACCCTGCTGCTGCCGCTGCTTGTCCTGTTCCTTGGCGTGATGCCTGCCGTAGAGGCAGCCGGCGGCGGCGCCGAGGACGCCGTGGTGGCCGGCGTAGTGACCGGCGACGCCGCCGACGACGGCGCCCTTGATGCAGCCCTTGGCGCTGGCGGCGGAGGTCGCGCCAAGCATCAGAAGCGCGGCGGCGATGGCGAAAAGCGGGGCCTTCATGGATCGATGTCTCCGGATGCGGTATCGGCGTCTCAACGGGCGCGAATGGGTCCGGGTTCCAACGCCCGGCGCATGGCAGGAGGCGACCGCGATGTGCCCGCGGCGTCACGCAGGACGCAAAGCGCCGAGCGAATTCTTGCATGCGGAAACGCACGCAACCCGCAATTGCACCCCATGAACCGGGCATTGTGCTCGCGCGTCATACCCTGCAATCACTCTGTGATTTTGCGGATTGATGGACCCGCGAGCCGCACGATAGCGTTTGCAAAGCACGGCCGGTGAGGGCAGGAGCAGCATGACGGTTGAGAAGCTGAACAGGCAACGCGTGCTGCATCTGCTCGACGCCTTCGCGCGCGGCGATCTCGAGGCCGCGCTGGCGTGCTGCACCGACGACGTCGACTTCCTCACCCATGCGCCCATCGACGTGCTGCCGCACATGGTGCCGCGCCACGGCAAGCAAGAGCTGCGCGAGCTCTGGCAGACGGTCTGGTCGCGCTATTCGGAAATCCGCTACAAGGCACCGCACATCCTGGCCGAAGGCGAGGCGGTCGCGACCTACATGCAGGCCTATTTCAGGAAACGCAGCAACGACCGCATCGTGCAGTTCGACATGGCCGTGTTCTACACCTTCCGCGGCGGGCTGGTGGCGGAGATCCGCGAGATCATCGATTCCTACGATCTGGTGCAGCAGGTGCTGGAGCGCGAGATCGGGCCGCTGATCGTGGGTGCACGGGTGGACTGAGCCTGCTCCTCCCCTGGAACCCGCACGCGATCCGCCGGGACCCGGGAGATTACGGGGTTTTGTTGCAAATCTCACAGATCGCCATCAATTGTGCATTGCGAAAACGTGAATTGCGTTTTGGCCGAAATCGGGTATTTTATTCGTATACAAATGAGTTGAGCCCCAGTGCCTGACTGCGCTGGGGTCGTTTTCCGTTTTTCTTTCGCAAAGCCAGCTTCAGGACTGCCCAAAATGACAGAGCACAGCCTCTGGCGTTTCTCGCGCGCGTTGCACCGCGCGATCAACGACCGGCATTTCGAGGACATCGAGGCCCTGATCGACGAGGACGTCGAATGGGCGCTCTACGGCCCGATCGACATGTTTCCGTTCCTCGGCGCGCGCCAGGGCAAGGACGCCGTGCTCGACGTCATCCGCCAGCTCGCCGACAATTTCCAGGTCCGCCGCTTCGACCGCGAGAGCATCATGCTGGGCGTCGATTCCGCCGCCTCGATGCTGCGCTATTCGCTGACGGCACTGGATTCCAACAAGCCGATCAGCTTGCGGGTCGCGCAGTTCGCCCAGTTCAGGGCGGGCAAGCTCACCAGCATGCGCGTCCTGATCGACACCTTCGACCTGGTCGAGCAGGCACTCGGCCGCGCCATTCATCTGCCGAAGATGACCAGCGTCGGCTGAGGGGGACGCCAACGGGCCCCGCTGTTCGGGACCGATGACAACGCCTGACGCGACGTCCTGGCCTCCAGCCCCGCCGGATGCCGTCGTGCCGGAAGCTCGTCGTCGGGCGCGCGCCTCTCGCGCGGCCCGTTGGTTCGCGTCCCCACGCGAGTTGCCACAATTTCGCAACGATAAATCCGCATTGATGCGAGCAGACCGAATGGCGCATGGTCATCACCACAGACCGTCTTATATTGGCGGACAACGTGCGCTGGGGTTGGCGGGCAGGACGATGGAATTCTCGACAGGTTGTGGCTGGACCAGGCTGCCGGTGCTGGCGGCCGCGTTCATCTTGGGCTCTGTGCTGACGGTTTCGGCGCAGATCATTCCGCCCTTCTCCCCACCCGCGGGCGCGTCCGACGAGGCCGAGACCGAGACGGCAGAGGCCCCCGACGTCAACGACCCCGACGTGCTCAAGGGCATCGACGTCGACAAGCTCGACTGGAGTCAGCTCGCGGTCGACGCCGGCACCGGCATCGACCCGATCGCCGCCAAGAAGCGCGCCCAGGCCGCCGCCAAGGACGGCCTCGACTGGTCGTCGAATGCCAATGCGAACGGCTCCTCGGCGGTGACGGTGAAACAGTCCGTGTTCTCGTTCTGGGATACGCGGATCGGCGCCGACATGACGGTGACCAGCGAGCCGCGGACGATGTCCGAGCTGCTGGCGCAAAAGGCCACCAATGGCGGCAACCTGCCGCAATCCTCCGGCAGCGCCTGGGCGACGGCGACCGCGCCCGGCGCCGGAGTCATCTGGGACAAGACCGCGGTGGAAGCCCGCGTCGATCCCGGCTCGGAACAGAGCAAGCTCGGGGCCTCGCTGACCAAATCGGTGCCGCTGTCCGGCGACACCTCGCTGACGCTGCAGAACGGCTACAGCGTCAACCAGCAAGGCACGAGTGCGGTCCCCGGCATCGGCGGCCACATCACCCGCAATTACGAGACCGACCAGTCCGCCAAGGTCACCCTCACCGACACCGGCACCAGCGTCACCGCCGGCCAGACGCTGTCGACCATGGACGACAAATGGCTGCGCAAGGTCGGCGCCGAGCAAAAGCTGTTCGACAACGTCACCGTCTCCGGCTCGGTCGGCGAGACCTCGCAGGGCGCGATCAACAAGAGCGTGACGGCGGGTTTCAAGAAGAGCTGGTAGGCCAAGCCTCTACTCTTGCCCTCATCCTGAGGGCGCTCCAAAGCAGCGCGTCTCGAAGGATCGAGGCCGCGCTGCGAGGGCGGGGACGGCATGGTTCGAGACGCGCGCGAAGGGGCGTACTCCTCACCATGAGGGGGTGGGTTCCGACGCGCGTTACCGCCATTCAGACTCTCGTAACCATACGCCACGGCAAAACCCCCGAATGGTCCGCCCTTGCCGCATCTCGGCCCATTTGCGGCCCAATTCCGGCGCCCTGATGCAGGCTGCCTCACAGACGTCGTCGTGCGGGGGACACTCGCGCTGCGCTCAACGCGAACAGGGGAATAACGATGAACGCCATGCGTCCGGAAAAGACCGAAGCCGCCGAGACCGAGACGGTCGACACCAACCTCGCTGCAGTTACGGAAGTCGAAGCCGGCATCCGCGACTTCGTCCGCAACGACATCGCCTATCTGCGCCGTCCGGCGGCGACGACCACGGATGCGCCCCCGCTCGATCCGAGCGCGGAGGCCACCGTCACCAACGTCAACTCGCTGATCCAGCGCGTCGCCGGCACCTCGCTCGCCGAGATCGAGAATCTGATCTCGGAGCTCGAGAGCCTGCGTGACCTGCTGCATGCCGAGGGCCAGCGCGTTCAGCGCGAGATCTCCGGCTATGCCCAGCTCAGCCAGGCCGCGATGAAGTCGACCCGCATGATCGCCGACAACGTCGCGCAGTGGAAGCGCGCCGCCGACGGCCTGCGCAATAGCTGATCGTACTGAGCATCACCGAACCGCCGCGTTCCGAAAGGAACGCGGCGATTTTGATTCTGGGGGGTCTGTGCCCCGGCTCTGCGGCTCGCAGTGACGCGCCGCAGAGCCGGGGCCCATGGTCAGGATTCATGCGCGGCGCAATGGGTCCCGGCTCTGCGCCGCAGCGTTACACTCTGCAGCGCGTCCGGGACACGAGAGTGCACATTTGAACCCCCCGCGCCTTCCCGGCGACCAATGCCAAGCGCCCGCTTCTCTTGCGGCCGGGCCGGGGGACATTTCATGGAAAGCATTCGGCCCGACAACACGGACCCGATCTCGCTGCGGCCCGCGCCCAATCAGCTCGGCACGATCATGCTGCGCTTCGTCGGATTGCTGGTGGTTGCGATCGCGGTGCTGGCGTTCGTCTACAGCCGCTGATGCGGGGCCGTTTTCCGGCCCCGAGAACTTAACAGATTCCTACCGGCTCGCGTCGACAGCCGAGGCTTCCAGGGTGTAGGCGCCATCGGCATAGCCCTTCACCACCATGCCGGCGACCAACATCACTGCCAGCGTCGCGGTAGCGAAGAGAAATCCGACAAGCTTGAGTGCGCCGCGATCTGCCATGGTCCTCGTCCCCTGTACTCTGCCCAATTCGTTTCAATTAGACAGCGACAGGTTCATAATTAGTTAGCAACTCACTGGTTCCGCCAAACTGCTTCGCGGTAACCATGTTGCGCAGGCTTATGGCAGCCGCCCGGAATCGCGTCCATAGCGCGCGGGCAACACTCGCGCACTCATTTGCCCGTTCATCTTGGAACAGATCTAACCGCTCTTCCGCATCGGCACGAAGGCGCTGGCGGTGATGGAATAGACGTCCTCGCCGCGCTGGTTGGTGCCGGTGGTGCGGGCGGTCAGGATGCCCCAGCCCGGGCGCGAGGCCGAAGTGCGCTTGTCGGTGACGACGTTGACGTAGGCGACGGTGTCGCCGGCGAGCACCGGCCTGATCCAGCGCAGATCGCGAAAGCCCGGCGAAGGTCCCCACACCGCAACCTCCTCACCGCGCGATACGGCCTCGCGCGCCAGGCGCTGGCCGTCGGCGACAAGCAGGCTCATGCAGGCCGAGCCGACATGCCAGCCCGAGGCGGCAAGCCCGCCGAACAGCGAGTTCTTGCCCTCCTCCTCGTCGAGATGAAAACGCTGCGGATCGAACTTCGCGGCGAAATTCTTGATGGCCTCGGCCGTGAACGTATAGGTGCCGATCTCGCGGCGCTGGCCGATCTCGATGTCGTCGAAGAACCGCATCAGACCGCCCCCTCGCGCCGCTTGATCAGGATCGGCGAGGTCATCTCGCCCAGCGGCTCACCCTTGGCGTTGCGCACGGTGCATTTGAACTTGACGATGCCGAGCTCGGGGCGGCTCTTCGAGGGGCGCGCCTCCAACACGTCGACGTCGAGCATGAGATCGTCGCCGGGCCGGAGCGGCGAGAGCCAACGCACCTCGTCGACGCCGGGAGACCCCAGCGACGCGGCGCGGGTAATAAAACCGTCGGCCATCATCCGCATCATCAGCGAGCAGAGGTGCCAGCCCGAGCCGGACAGGCCACGCAGCATGCTCTTGCTGGCAGCCTCCTCGTCCAGATGCATCGGCTGCGGATCGAACTCGGCCGCGAAGGCCAAAATCTCGTCGCGGGTGACGTGGCGCGGGCCGAATGTTCCGAACCGGCCGGGCGGGAAATCTTCGAAGGTCAGGGTCATCTTGGGATTGGCTAGCGGAAATGACAGATTGTGGCCGCACTTTGCGGCAATCTCAACCCGCCGGCCCGCATGGCTCGTGCTACATACGGGGTGGCGGCGTTGGTCTTGAGTCGGATCAACCGAGGGCCAAGATCCATTTACCAAGGCCCGATGCCCTGGGGAGAGCAATGTTTTCATTCAGCGATCTGTTTCAGTGGGACCGCTTCATCACGCCGACGATCATCAAGACCTTCTATTGGCTGGTGATCGCGTTGATCTGCCTGTTCGGCCTCTCCGGCATCTTCTCCGGCCTGGCTGCGATGGCGATCAGTCCCTTTGGCGGCTTCCTGGTGCTGCTGTCGTCGATCGCCAGCGTCGTCGTCGGAATCGTATTCTCGCGCATCGCCGCGGAGCTGATCCTGATCGTCTTCCGCATCAACGAGCATCTCGGCGCCATAAGGGATCAGGGCGGCGGGTTGCGGTGAGGCAGACGCAGGTGGCGTAGTCACCGGCCTCGTAGGGTGGGCAAAGCGAGGCGTGCCCACGTCTTCCGTCGCAATATTGGTTAGATGGTGGGCACGGCGCGATGCGCCTTTGCCCACCCTACGGCACCGATGTCAGCGTCTTACGTATTAAACCGGAAATGCATCACGTCGCCGTCGGCGACGACGTATTCCTTACCTTCGAGGCGCAGCTTGCCGGCATCGCGGGCGCCGGCTTCGCCGCCAAGCGCCACGTAATCCTCGAACGCAATCGTCTCTGCGCGGATAAAACCCTTCTCGAAATCGGTATGGATCACGCCGGCCGCGCCCGGTGCCTTGGTGCCGCGGTAGATGGTCCAGGCGCGTGCTTCCTTCGGGCCCACCGTGAAGTAGGTGATGAGGTCGAGCAGCGTGTAGCCGGCGCGGATCAGGCGATCGAGGCCGGCTTCCTCTAGACCCAGCGTTTCCAGGAAGTCGGCGCGTTCCTCACGCGAAATGGTGGCGATCTCGGATTCGATCTTGGCGGAGATGACGACGGCAACCGCGCCTTCCTTGGCGGCCTGCTCCTGCACCGCCTGGGAGAACGAATTGCCTGTCGCGGCCGAGCCTTCCTCGACGTTGCAGACATAGAGCACGGGCTTGGACGACAGCAGGCCGAGCATGCCGAAGGCGCGCTCCTCCTCCGCCTTGCGCTCGACGAGGCGCGCGGGCTTGCCTTCACGCAGCAGCACCAGGGTGCGGTTGACGAGGTCGAGCTGCTCCTTGGCGTCCTTGTCGTTGCCCTTGGCCTTCTTGGTGAGGTTGTCGACGCGCTTCTCGAGGCTGTCGAGGTCGGCGAGCATCAGCTCGGTCTCGATGGTCTCGATGTCGGCGAGCGGGGCGATCTTGCCCTCGACATGGGTGATGTCGGAATCTTCGAAGCAGCGCACGACATGCGCGATGGCATCGACCTCGCGGATGTTGGCGAGGAACTGGTTGCCGAGGCCTTCACCCTTGGACGCACCGCGCACGAGGCCGGCGATGTCGACAAAGGTCAGCCGGGTCGGGATGATCTGGCCGGACTTGGCGATCGCCGCGAGCTTGTCGAGCCTGGGATCGGGCACCGCGACCTCGCCGACATTCGGCTCGATGGTGCAGAACGGATAGTTCGCCGCCTGCGCCGCGGCCGTCTCGGTCAGCGCATTGAACAAGGTCGACTTGCCGACATTGGGCAATCCGACGATTCCGCATTTAAATCCCACGAGCGTTATTCCTTGCCGTTCTCGTCCTTGGTCAAAAATCCCTTCGCCTGCATGGCGAGATGCACCCTGTTGGCGAAGGTCGCGTCCGTGCCCTTGGCGACCAGGCCTGCGTGCTCGGCCACCGCTTCGCACAGCGCCGTCACCCAGTCGTTGTCGGCCTTGGCGAAGTCCGACAGCACGTGGCCGTGCACCAGTTCCTTGACGCCGGGATGACCGATGCCGAGTCGCACCCGGCGATAGTCGTTGCCGATATGCGCCGAGATCGAGCGCAGGCCGTTATGGCCGGCGATGCCGCCGCCGATCTTCACCCGCACCTTGCCCGGCGGCAGCTCGAGTTCATCGTGAAACACGGTGACGTCGCCCATGGCGATCTTGAAGAAGCTCGCCGCCTCCTGAACGCTGCGGCCGGAATCGTTCATGTACGTCGTGGGCTTGAGCAGGATCACGCGCTCAGTGCCGAGCGTGCCTTCCGAGGTCTCGCCCTGAAAACGACGGCGCCATGGTGCGAAACCATGACGCCGCGCGATCTCGTCGACGGCCATGAAGCCGATATTGTGCCGGTTACGTGCGTATTTCGCGCCGGGATTGCCGAGCCCAACAAAGAGTCGCATGACGCGGCGCGCCCCTCGCTCGGCGCGCGATCAGGGACCGCGCGCCAGCTTTGAGAGATTACTTCTTCTTGTCGCCGCCGGCGGGAGCCTTGGCAGCCGCGGCAGGTGCAGCAGCAGCCGGAGCCGCAGCGCCAGCCGCCGGAGCAGCCGCAGCAGCGCCAGGAGCTGCAGCCGCAGCCGCGGCCTTCTGCTCTTCGGCGTAGCCGGACGGCGGCACGATGGTGACGAGGGTTGCGTCCTCGCGGGTCAGCGCCTTCACGCCGTTCGGCAGCTTGACGTCCGACAGATGCAAGGAGTGACCGATTTCCAGCGAGCCGACATCGGCCTCGATGTACTGCGGAATGCTCTCGACGCCGCATTCGAGCTCGATCGCATGGGCGACGATGTTGACCGTGCCGCCGCGCTTCACGCCCGGGGAGGCTTCCGACTTCACCACGTGCAAGGGCACGCTGATGCGGATGGTGGCGCCTTCGCCGAGCCGCATGAAGTCGACATGGATCGGGAAGTCCTTGACCGGATCGAGGTGGTAGTCACGCGGAATCACGCGGTGCTTCTTGCCCTCGAGATCGATGTCGACCAGCGTGGTCAGGAACCGGCCGGCGAGGATGCGCTGGCGCAGTTCGCGATCTTCGATCGAGATCGTGACGGGGGGCTGGTTGTTGCCATAGATCACTCCGGGCACTCGCCCGGCGCGACGCTCAGCCCGGGCGGCCCCCTTGCCGCTCTTCGGACGTGCGGTCGCCTTCAATTCCTTGACGGTCGTCGCCATGTCGTTAAGTCCTTGTTTTTGCAAAAGTTAATGGGCCGCAGCGCGGCCCATGGCATCGTTCGCAGCAAGCCTCCAGGGGTGCGGGGGCCACGAACTGGCGGGCTTTTACCCGGAAGATGCGGAAATGACAAGGAAATGCGAGGATTTTTTGTGCGGCCGGTATCCCCCGGAACACCGTCATCGCCGGGCTCGTCCCGGCCATCCACGTGTTGCCGGGCACCAGGTTAGACGTGGATGCCCGGGACAAGCCCGGGCATGACGACCTCAGCCCGGCGCCCCGCCGAGCTTGGCCTCCACCGCCGCGAGTCGCGCCTTCAGCGCCTCGTTCTCCTCGCGGGCCAGGCGGGCCATGTCCTTGACCGCCTCGAACTCCTCGCGCTTGACCAGATCCATGTCGCGCAGGAATTTTTCGGCCTGGGTGCGCAGCACCGTGTCGAACTCGCGCTTGACGCCCTGGGCGGCACCGGCGGCATCGTTCATCAGGCGGCCGATCTCGTCGAAAAACCGGTTGTTGGTCTGGGTCATTTCGGTCTCCTGGCGGCCTCTACTTTGCGCGAACTCTCGAAAAGACAATGGCAATCCGAGCGGAACGGTTCAAGGCCCGATCGGAGGTATCCTTGTCATGCCCCGGTTTCCTTGCAATCGTATTCATCGTCCCTGCATAAGAAGAATCAAGGCGCATGAGATGATCGACCAGCAGATCGCGATCCCCACCAGGGACGGCCACACCGCAACCTTCATCAGCCATCCCGAACGTGGCGGGCCGTTTCCGGTCATCCTGTTCTACATGGACGCGCCGGCGATCCGCGAAGAGCTGCGCGACATGGCGCGCCGGCTCGCGACCTCGGGCTATTACGTGATGCTGCCGAACCTCTATTATCGCTCCGGCGTGATGGAGCTCGGCGCGCTTCCGGCCGACCCGAACGCGCCGGAGCGCAAGCGCATGTTCCAGCTGATGGGGTCGCTCACCATCCCCATGATCATGGACGACACCCGGGCGCTGCTCACCTATGCCGAGGGCCAGGCGGCCGCGAACACCAGACTGGTCGGCACCGTTGGCTACTGCATGAGCGGCCGCTACGCCATCAACGCCGCCACGCATTTCCCTGACAGCGTCAAGGCGGCCGCCTCGGTCTACGGCGTGCAGCTGGCAACGGATCAGGCCGACAGCCCGCACCTGGCTGCGGCTAAGACCAAGGCCGAGCTCTATTTCGCCTGCGCCGAGACCGATGTCTACGCGCCGCCGGAGGTTATCGAGAAGGTCAAAGAAGCCATGAACGGCGCCAAGGCCGAGGTCGAGATCTATCCCGGCACGCATCACGGCTTCGCCTTCCCCAAGCGCCCGGTCTATGACCGCGACGCCGCCGAGCGGCATTGGGAGCGCCTGTTGGCGCTCTATCGCCGCAATCTCGTCCAGATATAGAAGGCGAGATGCAGCTTCTTCTCATCGACTTCCCCGCCTTCAAGCCGATTGCGCTCGAGATCGGCCCGTTCGCGATCCGCTGGTATGCGCTGGCCTATATCTGCGGCATCGTGTTCGGCTGGCTCTATGCGCGCTCGCTTCTGAAGAAGGAGCGCCTGTGGGGCGGCCCCGCGCCGATGTCGCTGCTGCAGATTGACGACTTCATCCTCTGGGTCACGCTCGGCATCATTCTCGGCGGCCGCACCGGCTACGTGCTGTTCTACAATCTGCCCTTCTTCATCGATCATCCTGCCGCGATCTTCCGGTTGTGGGAGGGCGGCATGTCCTTCCATGGCGGCTTCCTCGGCTGCGTCGTCGCGGTGATGTGGTTCGCCTTTCGCAATGGCATCTCGATCCTGTCGCTCGGTGACATCACCACCGCGGTCGCCCCGGTCGGGCTGCTGCTCGGGCGCATCGCCAATTTCATCAACGGCGAATTGTGGGGCCGCGCCACCGATGCGAGCCTGCCCTGGGCGATGATCTTTCCCAACGATCCGACGCAGCTGCCGCGTCATCCGAGCCAGCTCTACGAGGCCGGCATGGAAGGCATCCTGCTGTTCACCGTGCTCGCGGTGATGATCCGGCTCGGCGCGCTGAAGCGGCCGGGCATGATCCTCGGCGCCTTCATCCTGATCTACGGTCTGACCCGGATCGCCGGCGAGCACTTCCGCGAACCGGACGCCCAGCTCGGTTTCCTCTGGGGCGGATTAACCATGGGCATGCTGCTGTCGATTCCGATGCTTATCGTGGGCGGCATACTTATTGTATTGGCAGTCCGGCGCGGTGCGCCGAAGCCCGCAGGGGCCGTTCGTTAATTCATTTCGAGAAGATAGCCGTGACCGAACAGCCGCTACTCAACGAGATCAAGGCGCTGATCAAGTCCTCAGGTCCCATGCCGGTCTGGCGGTACATGGAACTGTGCCTGATGCATCCGCGCCATGGCTATTACGTCTCGCGCGATCCGCTCGGGCGTGAGGGCGACTTCACAACCTCACCCGAAGTCAGCCAGATGTTCGGCGAGCTCCTGGGGTTGTGGACCGCCTCGGTGTGGAAGCAGATGGGCTCGCCGCAGTTCCTGCGGCTGATCGAGCTCGGCCCCGGCCGCGGCACCATGATGGCGGACGCGTTGCGCGCCCTTCGCGTGCTGCCGCCGCTCTACCAGGCGCTTCACATCCACATGGTCGAGGTCAATCCCGTCTTGCGCGAGCGGCAGAATGCGACGCTGTCGGGCGTGCGCAACATCGCCTGGCACGACAGCATCGACGACGTGCCTGAGGGACCGAGCATCATCCTCGCCAACGAATATTTCGACGTGCTGCCGGTCCACCAGATGGTCCGCCACGAGTACGGCTGGCACGAGCGCGTCATCGAGATCGATCCCAACGGCAAGCTTCAATTCGGCGCAGCGCCCGAGCCGACGCCGCGCTTCGACGTGCTCCTGCCGCCGCTCGTGCGCGCCGCACCCGTCGGCGCCGTGTTCGAATGGCGCCCCGACGGCGAGATCATGAAGCTCGCCACGCGCGTCCGCGACCAGGACGGCGCGGCGCTGATCATCGACTATGGCCATTTGCGCAGCGATGCCGGCGACACGTTCCAGGCGATTGCGCGCCACACCTTCGCCGATCCCTTGAAGGCGCCGGGCCAGGCCGACGTCACCGCTCATGTCGACTTCCAGGCGCTGGCGCGCGCGGCCGAAGATGTCGGCGCGCGCGTGCACGGGCCGGTGACGCAAGGCGACTTCCTCAAGCGGATCGGCATCGACACAAGGGCCGCCGCCTTGATGCAGAAGGCAACGCCGGAGGTCGCCACCGACATTTCGATCGCCCTCAAGCGGCTGACGGATACCGGGCGCGGCGGCATGGGCTCGATGTTCAAGGTGCTCGGCATCTCCGAGCCGCGGTTGACAGGCATTGCCGGCCTCAGCGATCTCGAACAGGCCGGAGAAGCCTCATGACGCTCGCTTCGTCGCTGCTGTCGGCTGTGCCCGGCCTGCGCCACTCGTTCTTCACCCGCGAAGGCGGCGTCTCCAGTGGCATCTACTCCGCGCTGAACGGCGGCCTCGGCTCCAATGACGATCAGGCCCTTGTCGCGGAGAACCGCCGCCGCATGGCCGAGCATGTCGGCGTTGCGCCGGAACGCTTCCTCAGCCTGCACCAGATCCATTCGCCCGACGTGCTCGTCGCAGAAGCGCCGTGGCCGAACGGGCCGCGGCCGAAGGGCGATGCGCTGGTGACGAACACGCCCGGCATCGCGCTCGGCGTCTCCACAGCCGATTGCGGGCCGGTGCTGTTCGTCGATCCCAACGCGCGCGTGATCGGTGGCGCACATGCGGGATGGAAGGGCGCGCTGACGGGCGTGCTGGAGGCGACGATTCTAGCGATGGAAAAACTCGGCGCGACGCGCAGCGGCATCATCGCCGCGATCGGGCCCTTGATCCGACAGGACAGCTACGAGGTCGGCAACGAGTTCGTGGCGCGCTTCATCGAGGCCGATGCCGACAACGCGATGTACTTCATCCCGTCGGTGCGCGAGGGCCACGCGATGTTCGACCTCGCCGGCTTCATCCGCAAGCGGCTGGAGGCCGCCGGCATCCTGATGATCGACGATCTCGGCGTCGACACCTACGCCGACGAGCGCTTCTTCAGCTATCGCCGCTCGGTGCATCGCAAGGAGCCGGATTACGGCCGCCACGTCCACGCGATCGCGCTGGAAGCGTGAACACAAGGGCAACACTGTGTGTCGTTCCGGGTCTCGCGAAGCGAGAACCCGGAATCCATCGTGCAGCAATTCACGCGGCGAAATGGATTCCGGGCTCGCGCCAAGTGGCGCGCCCCGGAATGACCGTGTGTTGTGTCGCTCCCGCCCTAGACCTTAATCGATTTTAACGATATCGCTGCCCTCCATAATGAGGGACGCGTCATTCATCCTGGGCCGTGCGGGTTCGCGCGTGCTGGCGGTCATGCTGCTCGCGGCAGCGACCGAGCTTGGCGGCTGCGCCGGCGGCGGGGCCGCCAACTCCTATGCGATGGCGCCGAGCGCCGGCTCCGGGGCAACGGTCGCCTTCGAATCGATCGACGGGCCGCCGCCGCAGGTGTTCGACCGCATGGTCGGCGTGATCGACAGCGAATCCAAGCTGCGCAGCCTGTCCGTCGTCTCCCGCGAAGGGACCGCCGCCTACCGCGTGCGCAGCTATCTCTCCGCCCAGGTGGTGCGCGGCAAGACGGTGATCGCCTGGGTCTGGGACGTCTACGACGCCAACCAGCAGCGGGCGCTGCGCCTCTCCGGCGAGGAACCGACCTCGGCCAAAGGCGGCCGCGATCCGTGGGGAGCAGCTGACGACCTCGTGCTGCGGAAGATCGCCCAGGCCGGATTCAGCGGACTTTCCAACATGATCAACGGAACGCCGGATGCCCCGGGCACGGCTCCTGGCTTGCGGGGCCCGGCGGTGGCGAGCGTGATCCCGCAGGGCCCAGTGGCGGAGATGCCGGCCACGGCACTCGGCTACGCCGACCGATAACCCCCGCTAAACCACGGCCTCAAGTTGCGGCCAAGCCGTTGGCCCGACTCAGGATTTCGAAGGGAAAACGTAGCATCCCGGGTTGCCATTGCAGCCTCCGGCCTGATATTTCCTCGCCCGTCGTAACCGTGCTTCCAGTGGGATCTGAGATGTTGAACGTCGTATCCAGCAAAGCGCGGGAGGAAGCGTCCATGTCGGCCAAAAACGGCTCCATCAAGCTCGTCGCCGGCAACTCCAATCCGGCCCTCGCGCAGGCGATCGCGCAGGGCCTGGACCTGCCGCTGACCAAGGCGGTGGTGCGGCGCTTCGCCGACATGGAGATCTTCGTCGAGATCCAGGAGAACGTGCGCGGCTCGGATGCCTTCATCATCCAGTCGACCTCGTTCCCGGCGAACGACCATCTCATGGAATTGCTGATCATCACCGACGCGCTGCGCCGCTCCTCGGCGCGCCGCATCACGGCGGTGCTGCCCTATTTCGGCTACGCCCGGCAGGACCGTAAGTCGGGCTCGCGCACGCCGATCTCGGCCAAGCTGGTCGCCAACCTGATCACGCAGGCCGGCGTCGACCGCGTCATGACGCTCGATCTGCACGCCGGCCAGATCCAGGGCTTCTTCGACATTCCGACAGATAACCTCTACGCCGCGCCACTGATGGTGCGCGACATCAAGGAGAGGTTCGACCTCTCCAAGACCATGGTGATCTCGCCCGACGTCGGCGGCGTGGCCCGCGCGCGCGGCCTCGCCAAGCGCATCAACACTCCGCTCGCGATCGTCGACAAGCGCCGCGAACGGGCGGGCGAATCCGAGGTCATGAACGTGATCGGCGACGTCGCCGGCTACACCTGTATCCTGATCGACGACATCGTGGACTCCGGCGGCACGCTGGTGAACGCGGCCGACGCGCTGATCGCCAAGGGTGCCAAGGACGTCTACGCCTACATCACCCACGGCGTGCTCTCCGGCGGCGCGGCCGCCCGCATCGCGGGCTCGAGGCTGAAGGAGCTCGTGATCACCGACTCGATCCTGCCGACGGACGCGGTGACCAAGGCGCCGAACATCCGCACGCTGCCGATCGCCAGCCTGATCTCCGACGCGATCGCGCGCACGGCGGCGGAAGAGTCGGTGTCGAGCCTGTTCGACTGACACCGTCATTCCGGGGCGGCGCGAGAGCGCCGAACCCGGAATCCATCTTGCAGCAATCCGTGTCGATCAATGGATTCCGGGCTCGCGCTTCGCGCGCCCCGGAATGACCATGCCTACCCCACGATCCCCGCCGCGACCTGGCCGCGCAGGCGTTCCAGGCCGAGCAACGTCTCCGCACAAGCGGCCGCGACCTCGACGCCCTTGATCGCAAAATGCTTGCGGAAGAAGTCGTAGTGCACCTCGGTCTCGTGGAATTGCTGCGGCGTCAGCACCGCGGAGAACACCGGCACTTCGGTGCGCAGCTGCACGTCCATCAACGCCTTGATCACGGTGTCGGCGACGAATTCGTGGCGATAGATGCCACCATCGACGACCAGGCCGGCCGCGACGATGGCGGTATAGCGCCGCGTCTTGGCGAGGACCTGCGCGTGCAGCGGGATCTCGAACGAGCCAGGTACCTCGAACACGTCGACATGGGTGAGATGGCGCGCCTCGGCCTCCTTGATGAAGGCGATACGCGCCTCCTCGACCACGTCGCGGTGCCAGCAGGCCTGCACGAAGGCCACCCGCTGCGGCTTGGCAAAGCGCGGGTGGTCGGGCGCCGGGTCATGCGGAACCGGCGGTTGGGCGGCTTCAGAAGTTTCGGTTTTGGGGTCTTGCAGCATCTGATTCATGGCTTTCCTTCTCAAGGACCAGAATCAGGGCACACGGAACGACAAACAGCCGCATCTTGCGATGCGTCTGCCTCCGACCGTTCTCTTTCATCCGGACTTTAACCGTCGGCTTCGGAGTTGCACCGAATCTGCTGACCCTTCCCCTCGGCAAGAAGACCTTAGGCAAGGCGCTCGCGGGCTTAGGCCTTTCGGCCCTTACCGCCGGTGGGGACTTTCACCCCGCCCTGAGAACATCGGCCGTCCGGGATGAACGGCCTGGCTGGAAATATGACGCCAGCCGGCGGCCGCAGCAAGCGTGTTCCGCATGGAGAAGGCGCATGGTCCCATGCCGTCATGGCGGCCCGGCCCTCGCGCGGCGGAATTAACGAATGGCGCCCTCCCCCGCGAATCCGATTCCGGTTTGTTCTCATCCATCCGGATCGAGGACTTCCCTCCGTTAAGAATTGTGGCGGAGATGAGCTGTGGACGAACGAGTCCTGACTTGTGGACGGACTCGGGACCCCGTTGCGCAGATTCCGCAAATCACATCACTTGATCCGCGACAGGCCCGCGCTGATCCGAGGGATCGCACCAGCGACGTTGAGGGAGCGTGCCGGGCCGACCGCGTGCGTATCAAGGACAACAAGAAGGCAAGAGGTCGAGACGGCATGTCCCTGCTCGAAAGCACTATCGATTCCAAAAGCCATCCGCTTGCGGTGGTCGAGGATATCGCTGCCAGCAACAACTGGCCGTTCGAACGCTCCGGCGAGGACGAACTCACCATTGTCTCCAAGGGACAATGGACCGACTACCAGCTCTCCTTCACCTGGATGGGCGAGATCGAGGCGCTGCATCTGGCCTGCGCGTTCGACATGAAGATTCCGGTCGCGCGCCGCGGCGAGGTGCAGCGGCTCGTCGCC
>NZ_AJQF01000098.1:0-7266 GCF_000261705.1 Bradyrhizobium genomosp. III
CATTTCGATTTGTGGACCAACACCGGCATGGTCATGCACCGCCAGGCCCTGGTGCTGCCCGGCGGCCTGACCGCCTCGACCGCGCAATGCGAGGCCATGCTCGCCGGCGCCATCCACGCCTGCGAGCGCTATTTCCCGGCGTTCCAGTTCGTGGTGTGGGCGGGCAAGACCACGACCGAAGCGATGGACGCGGCGATGTTCGACACGGTGGGAGAGGCGTAAGTCTCGCCCAGCGCTGCGCCGTCGTCCCGGACAAGCGAAGCGAAGATCCGGGACCCATACCGCGTGATGCCTCTTGTGGCGCGCGGCTTGTTGCTCTGCTCTCTATCCACTAGAACCGCTGGTGGTTATGGGTCCCTGCGTTCGCAGGGACGACACCGTTTGCAAGGTGATCGCAGTGGCAGATAGCAGCACCCTCAAAAACATCACCGGCACCATCCTCCTCGCCGGCGCCGGCAAGATGGGCGGCGCGATGCTGACCGGATGGCTGTCGGGCGGACTCGACCCGCGCCGTGTCGCGGTGGTCGATCCGCACATCTCGCCCGAGATCACCGCGCTTGCCGCCAAGGGCGTCGCGCTCAATCCTGATGTGACAACGGTCGGCACGGTCGAGACGCTGGTCGTCGCGGTGAAACCGCAGATGTTCCGCGAGGCCGGCGCGAAGCTGAAATCGTTCGTCTCGGACAAGACCTCGGTGGTCTCGATCATGGCGGGAACCACGATCGCATCGCTTGCCGAGGTCTGCGGCGGCGCCGTGGTGCGCGCGATGCCGAACACGCCGGCCGCGATCGGCCGCGGCATCACCGTTGCGGTCGCCGCGAAGAACGTCAGCGCCGCGCAGCGCGCGGTGGCCGATGCGCTGCTGCGCGCCACCGGCTCAGTCGAATGGGTCGATGACGAGAGCCTGATGGACGCGGTGACCGCCGTCTCCGGCTCCGGCCCGGCCTATGTGTTTCTGCTCGCCGAGGAGCTCGCCCGCGCCGGCGTCGAGGCCGGATTGCCCGAGTCGCTCGCGACCAGGCTGGCGCGCGAGACCGTGGCCGGCTCCGGCGAGCTGCTGCACCAGTCGGAGCTGCCATCGAGCACGTTGCGTCAGAACGTCACCTCGCCCGGCGGCACCACGGCCGCCGCGCTCGGTGTGCTGATGGCCGAGCCGGGTCTGCGCGATCTCATGATCCGCGCGATCGCGGCGGCGACAAAGCGGTCGAAGGAATTGGCGAAGTAAGCAGGTGCCGTAGGGTGGGTTAGGCGAAGCCGTAACCCACCTCTTCTATTTCCGAGGACGCAGACGTGGTGGATTACGCCAAGCGGTCTACGCTTCGCGTAGTCCGCAGGGCTAATCCACCCTACGGCGTCGTGCCCGCGGCTAACCGCGTGTTGAACATCTCGACATTGACGAGCCCGCGCGCGTGGCGGCCCTCGCCGAGCTTGCGCGTGCCCTCGAACGCCGCGACCTCGAAGCGGATGACGCGGCGTTCGACGGCGACGACCTTCGCGGTGGTCCGCACCGTCGCGCCGACGAGCGCGGCTGCGAGATGGCGGATGTCGACCTCGGTGCCGACAGTGACCCAGCCGGGCTGAAGCGCAGCGCGGATCGCATCGCCTGCGGTCATCTCCATTTCCAGGATCATCATCGGCGTCGCGTAGACAAACGGCATGCCCGGCACGAAATGCCCGACCGTGCGCTCCGCCGGGACCACCAGCGTGCGCTCGGCATTCATGCCGACCTTGATGAAATCGCGTGCGTCCATGGTGCCTCAAACTCCGCTGTCGTCCCGGACAACCGAACGTAGCGAGCGCTGATCCGGGACCCATAACCACAGGATCGACTTTGGCGAAGATTCGGAGTTACCAGCTGGCCAGATAACCGCTCCCTGTGGTTATGGGTCCCGGATCTGCGCTGACGCTTGTCCGGGACGACAGCGGTGAATGCCGAACCGCCAGTGGCTACTTCTTCGCCGCCGCCGCGCGCTCCACGAAGGTCTTGCCGCCCTTCATCTTGTGACGGAGCGGGGCTTCGTTGATCTGGATGACGACGGCATCGGCATCGACGCCGAGATTCTTCACCAACGCCTGGGTGATGTCGCGCATCATGCCGGCCTTCTGCTCGTCGGTGCGGCCTTCGGCCATGCTGACAGTGATCTCAGGCATTGTTTTCTCCCTGTTGCTGTCGTCATGGCCGGGCTTGTCCCGGCCATTCACGTGCTTATCCATCAAACAAGACGTCGATGCCCGGGACAAGCCCGGGCATGACGGCCTGGCGGAATAGCTATCCCCACTTTACGTCATGACGGGCCAGGACCTCACGCACCTTGGTGACGAGATCGGCTTCGCTGCACGAGAATTGCGCCGGTCGGCTCTCGCGCCATTCCTGGTTGGAGGCGATCGCCGCGGCCGCCTTCGCGCCTTCGATCAGATCCTTGATCTGCAGCTCGCCGCGCGCCTTTTCATCCGAGCCCTGGATGATCACGCACGGTGAATTGCGGCGGTCGGCATATTTGAGCTGGTTGCCCATGTTCTTGGGATTGCCGAGATAGAGCTCGGCGCGGATGCCGGCGGCGCGCAAGCTAGCCACCATCTTCTGATAGTCGGCGACGCGGTCGCGGTCGAACACGGTCACGACGACGGGACCGAACTCCGGCTTGGTGTCGAGCTTGCCGAGCAGCGTCAGCGCGGCCTGGAGCCGCGAGACGCCGATCGAGAAGCCGGTCGCCGGCACGGGCTCGCCGCGGAAGCGCGAGACCAGGCCATCGTAACGCCCGCCCCCGCCGACCGAGCCGAAGCGCACCGGGCGGCCCTTCTCGTCCTTGGTCTCGAGCAGCAGTTCGACCTCGTAGACGGGGCCGGTGTAGTATTCGAGGCCGCGCACGACGGAGGGATCGATCTTGATGCGGTCCGCACCGTAACCCGACGCCGTGACCAGCTTGGCAATCTCTTCCAGCTCGCTGACGCCGGCCTGACCGATCTCGCTCTTGGCGAGGTAGGTTTCGGCCGCGGCAATGGCCTCTTTCCAATCCTCGCGCGGCTTGGTGATGGCGAGCACGACGTCAGCCTCCGCCTCGCTCAAATTGGCGCCCTTCGTGAAATCGCCCTTGCCTTCCTCGCCGCCGTCCCATCGTCCGGGACCGAGCAATTTGCGCACTTCGTCGGCGGAAAACTTGTCGAGCTTGTCGATCGCGCGCAGCACGGTCAGCCTGCGGCCTGCGTTCTCGTCGCCGCCGAGCCCGATGGCCTCCAGCACGCCGTCGAGCACTTTGCGGTTGTTGACCTTCACGACATAGGAGCCGCGCGCGATGCCGAGCGCCTCCATCGTGTCCGCGGCCATCATGCAGATCTCGGCATCCGCCGCCGGCGTTGCCGAGCCGACGGTGTCGGCGTCGAACTGCATGAACTGCCGGAATCGGCCCGGGCCGGGCTTTTCGTTGCGGAAGACATGGCCGACCCGGTAGCTGCGGTAGGGCAAGACAAGAGCGTCGGTGCCGTAGCGCTCGCCGACGTAGCGGGCGAGTGGCGCGGTCAAATCGTAGCGCAGGCTGATCCACTGCTCGTCGTCGTCCTGGAACGAGAACACGCCCTCGTTCGGACGGTCCTGGTCGGGCAGGAACTTGCCGAGCGCATCGGTGTATTCCATCGCCGGCGTTTCCACCGGCTCGAAGCCGTAGAGCTCGTAGACGGCGCGGATCTTCTCGACCATCTCGCGCGTCGCCCGGATCGCTGAGGGATCGCGATCCTCGAGCCCGCGCGGCAGGCGCGCCTTCAGTTTCTGGGGTTTTTTGGGTTTCTCGGCCATGCGCCGGCATTTACCAGCCGGGGCGCGAAGCGGCAACCGGTGCTTAGGGGACGCCGTCATTCCGGGGCGATGCGCAAGCATCGAACCCGGAATCTCGAGATTCCGGGTCTGGTACTTCGGACCATCCCGAAATGACGGCCAACCTTTACGGCTTCTCCATCCGCGCTCTCAGGGCATCCGCGTCCGCCTTCGGCAGCGACTTCAGCGTCGGCTTGATGGTTTCGCCGCCGACGATCTTGCCGTTGCGCATGAACATCCAGTCCGAAATGTCAGCCTCGGTGAACTTGACCTCGTCGCCGGCCCGCTTGCCTGGCAGGTCACGCGGTTCGTTGGCGAGGAGACCAGAATAGGTCCCGTCAGGCCGCTTCTTCACCTCGCCGATCCAGATGTGCTCACCGCCCTTGCGGGTCGAGAAGCGCACCTTCAGGGCGTGCCCAGCCTCCGACGGCTTCGGCGTGTCATAGGAGGCCCAGAAAGTTGGAAGCGAGCCACGGGCGCGCGCGATCGCGGCATTCATCTCGGGATCGCTGGTGCGCACATCGACGATCGGCGAGCGATCTTGCGCGACCACCTCATGCATCGGGCCGATGGTCAGGATGCCGAAAACGGAAACGCCGGCGATTGCGGCGAGAACGACCCATTTCATGGGTTGGGAGAGTTTCGTTGCCATGGTTGCGAAGTCCTGATGTCCAGATGTGTCCAGACTTTGTCGCATGTCGGCAACGGCACGTTCAGTGCACGAAAAACCACAAACGATGCGCGTTTCCCCTCTGCTCACGAGAGGGGAAACGCGCATCGGCGTATCTCAAAACACCTTGCGGATCCAGTTGTGGGGATCGTTGGTGCGGCCGTACTGGATGTCGACGAGCTGCTTGCGCAGGCCCATGGCGACGGGGCCGGCGGCGCCGCCGCTGATTTCGAAATCACCGCTCACCGAGCG
The DNA here is from genome assembly GCF_000261705.1 of Bradyrhizobium genomosp. III. Lineage (NCBI taxonomy): Bacteria > Pseudomonadati > Pseudomonadota > Alphaproteobacteria > Hyphomicrobiales > Nitrobacteraceae > Bradyrhizobium > Bradyrhizobium genomosp. III. Next base: position 4,731 of record NZ_AJQF01000098.1, read on the forward strand.
CACCTTGCCGATCGGCGAGATCACGGCCGCGGTGCCACAGGCAAACGCTTCCTTCAGCTTGCCGCTGGCCGCATCCTTGCGCCACTGGTCGAGCGAATACGGCTCCTCGCGCACGGTCTTGCCGGCATCCTTTGCCAGCGCGATGATGGAGTCGCGGGTGATGCCGGGCAGGATGGTCCCGAGCGGCGGCGTCGAAAGCGAGCCGTCGTCGAACACGAAGAACACGTTCATGCCGCCGAGCTCCTCGATGTAGCGGCGCTCGACCGCGTCGAGGAAGACGACCTGATCGCAGCCATGCTGGATCGCTTCGGCCTGGGCACGCAGGCTCGCGGCATAATTGCCGCCGCATTTGACGGCACCGGTGCCGCCGACGGCCGCGCGCGTGTAATTCTCCGAGACCCAGATCGACACCGGCGCAGGCCCGCCCTTGAAGTAGGAGCCGACCGGCGAAGCGATGACGGCGAAGATATATTCGGACGACGGCTTGACGCCGAGGAAGGTCTCGCTCGCGATCATGAAGGGCCGCAGGTAGAGGCTGCCCTCGCCGCCCGGCATCCAAGCGCGGTCGATACGCACGACCTGCTCGACCGCCTCGATGAAGACGTCCTCGGGCAGCTGCGCCATCGCCATGCGGTCGGCGGAATCCTTGAAGCGCCGCGCATTGGCGTCGGGACGGAACAGGTTCACGCCGCCATCGTCGCGCTTGTAGGCCTTGAGGCCCTCGAAGATTTCCTGGGCGTAGTGCAGCACCGCGCCGGCCGGATCCATCTGGAAATTGGCGCGTGCCTCGATCTTCGCCTCGTACCAGCCGCCCTTGGCCTGGTTGTAGCGCACGATCGCCATGTGATCGGTGAAGACTCGTCCGAAGCCGGGGTCCACCAGCTTGGCCACGCGGTCCTTCTCGGACGTCGGATTGGATGCGGGCTGGATGTCGAATTTCATGCTCATGTCCTTGCCTCCCGCTTGCCGGTGGCGGCGCCGTTCTGGCGCCGGCCTGCCCTTTTCGGGCCCGGCTGGCTTGATTGGTTTTAGGCCGGACCGCCGCCAGCCTTGTTACGGCCGGTTTCCGTGGCCAGCATATCGCCGAGGACATGCTTTTGCGGAAGGCGGAAGTCCAGTATGTTTTGCCGAAACGCCGCTCGACAATCGCACGGTAGATCTGATCCGGCCGTCGTCGCCTGTCCGGCTCTCTCCAGCCGCCCTGCTTCGATGCCACCCGCGCGAAACGATCTAAAATTTCGTGCTGGTCAATCGTTTTGTAACATTGAACCCAAGATACGTCAATATGCCTGACATAAATTTCGCGACTTCCTCTCACGACGCCGCCGAGCCCAAGCCGGCCGCAGACGACGGAGGCAATTTGCGCTGGGATATCATCGAGCTACTGTTCTTCGCCTATCGCGACTTCGTCGGCGATCCCGACCAGGAGCTGGAGGCTTTCGGCTTCGGCCGCGCCCACCACCGGGTCATGCACTTCGTCTACCGCTATCCCGGCCTCAAGGTCGCCGATCTGCTCGACGTCCTGCGCATCACCAAGCAATCGCTCGGCCGCGTGCTCAAGCAGCTGCTGGACGAGGGCTACATCGTACAGAAGACCGGCGACAATGACCGCCGCCAGCGCCTGCTCTACGCGACGCCGAAGGGCGAGGCGCTGGTGCAGAAGCTCGCCGGTCTGCAGACCACGCGGATCACCAAGGCGCTCGCCGAAATGGGTCCGCAGGATGCGGAAACCGTCAAGCGCTTCTTGCGCGCGATGATCGATCGCGACGATCCGGACAAGGTGCTCGAGACGATCTTCGCTTCCGTCAACCACGACGCCAAGGAGTGACCGTGACGCTCGCTGCCACTCTCGCCCGCCCGCCGGCGCGCCCGGCCGATGACGCGCCGCATCTGCTGCTCGTCGACGACGACCGCCGCATCCGCGATCTGCTCTCGCGCTTCCTCGCCGCCGAGGGCTACCGCGTCACCACCGCCGCGAGCGCCGGCGATGCACGCTCGAAACTGCTGGGCCTGCATTTCGACCTCTTGATCCTCGACGTGATGATGCCCGGCGAGACCGGCTTCGATCTCGCCCGCTTCATCCGGACATCCTCCTCGGTGCCGATCGTGATGTTGACGGCACGACACGAGGCGGAAGCGCGCATCGAGGGCCTGCAGATCGGCGCCGACGACTACGTGGCGAAACCGTTCGAGCCGCGCGAGCTGGCGCTGCGCATCAACAACATCCTCAAGCGCGCCGCGCCGCCGCCGCAGGCCGCGGCGGTGGAGAAGATCGCGTTCGGTCCCTACGTCTATCATCTCGATCGCGGTGAACTGCGCCAGGGCGAGGAGGTCATCCACCTCACCGACCGCGAGCGCGAGATGCTGCGCATCCTCTCGGAGACGCCGGGCGAGACCGTGCCGCGCAGTGCGCTGACCGGCAACGGCAGCGTCAACGAGCGCGCCGTCGACGTGCAGATCAACCGCCTCAGGCGCAAGATCGAGACAGACCCCGCCAATCCGCTGTTCCTCCAGGCGGTGCGCGGCATCGGCTAAC
>NZ_AJQF01000099.1:0-35294 GCF_000261705.1 Bradyrhizobium genomosp. III
GTGAAGCGCGACCGATGAGCACGATCGATACCGGCCTGACGCTGCTCCGAAGCGCCGCCGGCCGCGTCTCCGCCGTCAACGGCTGGATGGGCAACGCGTTCAAGGGGTGGATGCCGACCGGCCTCTACGCCCGCGCGCTGCTCATCATGATTGTGCCGATGGTGGTGCTGCAATCGGTCGTGGCCTTCGTGTTCATGGAGCGGCACTGGAATACGGTGACGCGCCGGCTGTCGGCCGCCGTGGTGCAGGACATCGCCGCGCTGATCGACGTCTACAAGGGGTATCCGCAAGACCGGGATCGCGAGCAGATCCGCCGCATCGCCCAGCAGCGCCTCGGCCTCGTCGTCGATTTCCTGCCCGCCGGCGACATGCCGCCGCCGGGACCAAAGCCGTTCTTCTCGCTGCTCGACCAGACGCTGTCGGTGCAGCTCGGCCGCCAGATCGGGCGCTCGTTCTGGATTGACACGGTCGGCCGCTCCAATCTCGTCGAGATCCGCATCCAGCTCGACGATGCCGTGATGCGCGTGTTCGCGCAGCGCAGCGCCGCCTATGCCTCCAACTCGGAGATATTCCTGTTCTGGATGGTCGGCACCTCCTCGATTTTGCTGATCGTGGCCGTGCTGTTCCTGCGCAACCAGATCAAGCCGATCCTGCGTCTTGCCGACGCCGCCGAAAGCTTCGGCAAGGGCCGCGAAGCGCCGAACTTCCGCCCCAGGGGCGCGCGCGAGGTGCGGCGCGCGGCGGTCGCCTTCCTCGAGATGAAGTCGCGCATCGAGCGCACCATGGAGCAGCGCACCGCGATGCTCGCCGGCGTCAGCCACGATCTGCGCACCATCCTGACCCGCTTCAAGCTGGAGCTGGCGCTGATCGGCGACAGCCCCGAGCTCGAGGGCATGCGCAAGGACGTCGACGAAATGTCGATGATGCTGGAGGATTACCTCGCCTTCGCCCGCGGCGATTCCGGCGAGCAGTCGCAGCCGACCGACATGGCGCAGGCGCTCGAGGAGCTGCGCGGCGACGCCGAGCGCCACGGTCACACCGCGACCGTCGCCTTCCACGGCCTGCCCGTCGTGACGGTGAAGCCGGCCTCGTTCAAACGCTGCCTCGCCAATCTCGTCACCAACGCGGCGCGCTACGGCAAGGCCATCGCCATCACCGGCCAGCGCGATCACCGTTATTTGACCGTGACGATCGACGACGACGGCCCCGGCATTCCCGCGCATTTGCGCGAAGAAGTGTTCAAGCCGTTCCTGCGGCTCGACAACGCCCGCAACCAGGATGAAGGCGGCACGGGCCTTGGCCTTGCCATCGCCCGCGACATCGCCCGCTCGCATGGCGGCGACATCACCCTCGGCGACAGTCCGATGGGGGGATTGCGGGCCAGCGTGCGGATACCGGTGTAGCTGCAGCCTCACCTCTCCCCGTAAGAACGGGGCGAGGGAGCGCCCGGTTTCGGGGCAACGCTTACCTACTTCGGCAGCAGCGCCTTCAGCTTATCCATGTCGCGCACGTTCATCTTGAAGCCGCCGGGCATCACGATGTCGCCGGGCTTCTGGTCCGGTTTGCAGGCCCCAAGCCATTTGGCTTGCAGCGTCATGGTGGTATCGCGTCCCGCAGCGCCGGCGACACCGCCTTGTGCGTGCGAGGAGGTCTTCACCGTATAGGCCGAGTTGAAATCGCCCGTGATCTCGGCATGCGAGGTCGTGCTGACGCCGGCGACGCTGCACTCGGAATCGCTGACATAGCCGGTCGCGGTCTTCTTGATCTCCTGCTTGGCGCAGATCTGCTTGGCCATCGGGGAGACGTTGTTGCTCATCTCCTTGTCGACGGTCTCGTCGGTGCAGTGCTGCATGGTCATCTCGGGCACGGGCGAGCCGCTCGTGACCAGCTTCATCTCCCAAAGACCGGCCTTGCGCACCGGCAGGTCGTCGGCAAAGGCACCGCCTGCCGAAACCACGAGGCAAAGGGCCGAGCCGAGCAAAGCGAGTTTGCGCGTCATGTGAAAAGGCTCCCGGCTGAGAGAGTGCGGCGTTACGACAGCGCCTCAGTAGAGCGTGCGGATCGGCTGGTCGGCGGCGCCATACGGCACCCAGCGGCAGGAGAACGAGATGTAACCGCCCTCATAGGCCTGCACCGCCAGGAATTTCACGACCTTGCCGTAGCGCGCGCAGTGGTCGACCGCGGCCTGCCGGGCGTCGACCTGGGTGGCCATCGAATAGGCGATGATGCCGCCGGTGTCGTTGCCCTTGAATGGCGGCACATAATCGGCGCGCGCCGACTGGCTCGCCATCATGCCCGAGACAACCAGGCTGGCGAGAAGACCCGCGGCCGCAATGATTCGCATTCCCGTCACTCCAATTGGCTGGTCGCCAGTTTACGGTGCCGGAAGGAAAGTGGAAAGAACCCAAGCCCTGCCAACCACGAAGTTGTGGTCAACTCCTGGCGAAGTGTTGCCGCGCTGCACTTGACCTCCCCCGGCCTTCGCGGCACCGTCCAACCTTCGCAAGACCTTAGCTGTCCGGATTGACCATGCGCGCCCCCCTCCTGAAATTGCTCCGCTATGCCGCTGTGCTCGGCCTCATGTTCGGAGCGATGTCGCTCGGTGAGGCCAGGGCCGCCAATCCGCTGGAGCTGAACTTCTGGCTGAGCGGACCGCGCTATGACGGCGCCGTCGCCGATTGCGACAGGGCGCTACCGACCATCGCTACCCAGTTCTGGGAAAAGGAAAGCACGTTCTGGAATTCCTCGTTGAGGATCACCGGCTTCTCCGCCGTTCGCGAGACCGCATTCCGGCCCTGGCAGTCCGACAACATTCCGCGCCGCTATTGCACCGGCGAGGCCATGCTCAATGACGGCAAGGTGCGCAAGGTGCACTTCTCGATCATCGAGGATGGCGGCTTCGCCGGCTATGGCAACGGCGTCGAATGGTGCGTGGTCGGGCTCGACCGCAACTGGGCCTACAATCCGGCCTGCCGCGCCGCCAAGCCCTGATCAGGAAGCCCTGATTAGGAAGCCCTGATTGGTCGCTCGAGGCGCCGAACGGCGGCCGCCGGAATTTTGTTCTTGAAATGTTCCCATCGCCTGCTAGGCTTCCTCGCACAGTCTAGTTGAGGGGCGTCGCCATGTTTCATTCCAGATTGCATTTGTTTTCCCGTCTCGTGATCTCCCTGACCCTTGCCGCCGGACTGGCCTTGCTCGCCGGCAGCGCAAGCGCCCAGGACAAGCGGCAGAACGCGCCCGGCGAATTCGACTTCTATGTGCTGTCGCTATCGTGGTCGCCCTCGTTCTGCGAGGAGGCGGCCGAGCGTGGCGGCCGCTCGCAGATCCAGTGCAGCGGTCGGCCCTACGCCTTCGTGGTGCATGGGCTGTGGCCGCAATATGAGAACGGCTTCCCGGAATATTGCCAGCGGCCCGCACCGCGGCTGAACCGCAGCATCGTCTCCTCGATGCTCGATTTGATGCCGGCGCCGGGCCTGATCTTCAACGAATGGGACAAGCACGGCACCTGCTCGGGCCTCGAGGGCCGCAGTTATTTCGAGACGATCCGCAAGGCGCGCGCTGCGATCAAGATCCCGACCGAATATCTCGATTTGCCGCAGGCCAAGTCCGTGGCGCCGGCGGAGGTCGAGGAAGCCTTCATCAAGGCCAATCCGGGACTGAGCAATGCCGCCGTCTCGGTCACCTGCAACCGGACGCGGCTGTCCGAGGTCCGTATCTGCCTCAGCAAGGACCTGCAATTCCGCGCTTGCGACGAGATCGAACGCCGCACCTGCCGCCGCGATCAGGTGACCATGCCGCCGATCAGGGGCGGATAGGCCGACTTCTCAGACCGTCATTCCGGGGCCGCGAAGCGCGAAGAATCCATTGTCCCGCATAGCCGGTGGCGAAATGAATTCCGGGCTCGGTGCTGCGCACCGCCCCGGAGAATGACGGCAGTTACTTTCATCGCGCGATGTCGTAACTCTCCGCCATGAATTACAGTCACGCCTTCCACGCCGGCAACTTCGCCGATGTCATCAAGCACATCGTGCTGGCGCGCATCATCACCTATCTGCAGGACAAGCCGGGGGCGTTCCGCGTCATCGACACCCATGCCGGCGCCGGCCTCTACGATCTCGACAGCGACGAGGCGCGCCGGGGCGGCGAATGGCTGACCGGCATCGCGCGGCTGATGCAGGCACGCCTGTCGAACGAGACCCTGGCGCTGGTACAACCCTATCTCGATATCGTCCGCGCCTTCAATCCGAAGGGTGAGCTCAAAGCCTATCCGGGCTCGCCGTTGATTGCGCGCGGCCTGCTCCGGCCGCAAGACCGACTCGTCGCCTGCGAGCTCGAGCCGAAGGCGCGGAAAGCGCTGATCGCCGTGCTGCGCCGCGACGAACAGGCGCGCGTGGTCGACCTCGACGGCTGGGTGGCGCTGCCGGCCTTCGTGCCGCCGAAGGAGCGGCGCGGCCTCGTGCTGATCGATCCGCCCTTCGAGGCCAAGGACGAGTTCGAGCGGCTGGGCGAAGCCTTCTCCACCGCCTTCGCGAAATGGCCGACCGGCATCTATGTCATTTGGTATCCCGCCAAGAACCGGCGTGCCACCGACACACTGGTCCAAACGGTGGCGCGGCTCGCAGCTGCAGCAAAGCCGCCGGGAAATTGTCTGCGCCTCGAGTTCAGCGTCGCGCCTCAGCTCGATGGCGGGGCTCTCGCCTCCACCGGGCTCCTGATCGTCAATCCGCCCTACACGCTGCGGGGCGAGCTCAAGACGATCCTGCCCGAGCTGGAAATGCCGCTCGGCCAAGGTGGTGCTGCCAGATTCCGATTGGAGGTGCCCAAGCCCTAGAGCCAAGAAGCCGTAACACTCCGGCATTCTTGGGAAAAATATGCAGGAGCGGTAGTCAATCTGCAGAGAACCGTATTATGCTGTTTCCGTGACTGGCTTTACGTTCCGCTTCCGCGAATGGTTGCGGCGGAGTGAAGGCCTAAGAAAGATCCGGCCGGACCGCCAGCGGTCCGCCCAAGGATGGCCAGCTCCCGGGCTCCGTAGTGCCCGGTCATGTCGTGACGTGAGTCTGCGTCGCGGCGGAGGAGCAATGAGGGGGAGTTTCCCGATGGCCATGACGGGAACGGTCAAGTTTTTCAACGGCGAACGCGGCTACGGTTTCATCAAGCCTGACGACGGCGGCCGCGACGTATTCGTACATATTACTGCTGTGGAGCGAGCCGGACTGAAGGACCTTGCGGAAGGACAGCGTATTACTTTCGAAGTCGAACCCGACAAGAAGGGGAAGGGACCGAAGGCGGTCAATCTGGTCATCCTGTCCTAGCGGGCCTGACGCACAACATTCGGCGCAATACTTGGCGCAAAAAATACCTGGCGCAAAAAATTCCCGGCCGCGAGCGGCCGGGAGGTTGTGGTCCGGTATTTTCTTCTTCAGCTATCAGAAACGATAGTTCACGCCTGCGCGCACAACGCTGGCGCTATAGCCGTTTGACACCCCTGTAATTGCGAACTGTGTCGTCGACAGATCGATGTAGAGATATTCCAGCTTGGCGCTCCAGTTGGGGGCCAGACCGACTTCCGCACCGGCGCCGATGGTCCAGCCGGCGGTGGTGTGCGATTCCGTCCAGCCGAAGGTCTGCGCACGCAGCTCGCCGAAGGCGAGGCCGGCGGTGCCATAGAACAGCACGTTGCTGAAGGCATAGCCGGCGCGGCCGCGCAGGGTGCCGAACCACGGATTGGAGAATTTCCACGGTGCGAAGGTGTCGTCGGCACCGGCGGCCTGGATGTCGCCCTCGACGCCGAACACAAACGGGCCATTCTGGAAGTTGTAACCGGCTTGCACGCCGCCGACGAAGCCCGACGGCTTCGAGGGGTTGTTGTCCACCGAGCCCCATTCATAGCCGATGTTGCCGCCGAGATAGGGGCCTGCCCAGCTATACGCGTTGAGCGGCTGGTTGACGGTATAGGGCGCGCGCTGACCGTAATTCATGTCGGCGGCCTCCGCCGAAGCTGTCCAGCCGGCGGCAACCAACGCGGCTGCGCCCACAACGAGCCTCTTCATCACACACTCCAACGCAACTGCCGTCACCGGTGCGGCGCCCGCGCCGCCGCGCCAGGCAAACCGCATCGTTACGGAACCACGACCTTTTCGGGTAAGATTTATCGAGAGTTTTAAGTTAAAGGGCTGTTAAGCCGGGTTACCGCGCTGTTAACAGGCTTAAGCAAGCGTTACCGGGAACTGCGCCGCCATCCTGTGCGTGCCGCACGGCCGGAACTTCAAATCGGCACCCCCAGCGCCTAAATTCGCTCCATGGTTCACGATTCCACCGACAATCCGGACGACCGCGCGCCCAAACCCGTGCTTGGCACCGCGCCGGACGTCCCAGCCGAGACGCCTCCGGATCTCGATCCCGCCACCAGCGGCGGCGATGACGAGGACGATGCGCGGCTGCCCGATATCCTGGAAGAGAGCGGCGCCGTCGGCGAAGGCCCGCTGGCGTCCGGCCATGAGGCGATCGAGCGCGCGGTCCGGCTCGCCCCGACCTCGCCCGGCGTCTATCGCATGCTCAATGCGAATGCCGACGTGCTCTATGTCGGCAAGGCCAAGAACGTCAAAAAGCGCCTCTCCAACTATGCGCGCCAGAATGCGCCACAGCCGGCCCGCATCCTGCGCATGATCGCGGCCACGGTCACCGTGGAGATCGTCTCGACCAACACCGAGACCGAGGCGTTGCTGCTGGAAGCCAACCTCATCAAGCAGCTGCGGCCGCGCTTCAACGTGCAGCTGCGCGACGACAAATCGTTTCCCTACATCCTGATCACCGGTGACCATTGGGCGCCGCAGATCCTGAAACATCGCGGCGCGCAGAGCCGGCCCGGGCGCTATTTCGGTCCGTTCGCCTCCGCCGGCGCGGTCAACCGCACCATCACGGCGCTGCAGCGCGCCTTCCTGATCCGCTCCTGCACGGATTCCTTCTTCGAGAGCCGCAGCCGGCCCTGCCTGCTCTACCAGATCCGCCGCTGCGCCGGCCCCTGCACCCGCGAGATCGACTTTCCCGGCTATACGACCCTGGTGCGCGAGGCGAGCGACTTCCTGTCCGGCAAGAGCCATGCGGTGAAGCAGGAGCTTGCGGGCGAGATGGAGAAGGCGTCCGGTGAGCTCGAGTTCGAGCGCGCCGCACTCTACCGCGACCGCCTCGCCGCTTTATCGGCGATCCAGTCGCAGCAGGGCATCAATCCGCGCACCGTCGAGGAAGCCGACGTGTTCGCCATCCATCAGGAGGGCGGCTTCTCCTGCGTCGAGGTGTTCTTCTTCCGCACCGGCCAGAACTGGGGCAACCGGGCCTATTTTCCGCGCGCGGAGAAGACGTACACCCCCGAAGAGGTGCTCGGCTCCTTCCTCGCCCAGTTCTACGACGACAAGCCGCCGCCGAGGAACATCCTGCTCTCGCACGAGATCGAGGAGAGCGAGCTGCTCGCCAATGCGCTCTCGATCAAGGCCGGCCACAAGATCGAGGTCACCGCGCCCAAGCGCGGCGAGAAGAAGGAACTCGTCGCCCACGCGCTGACCAATGCGCGCGAGGCCCTCGGCCGCAAGCTCGCGGACACCGCCACGCAAAGCCGCCTGCTCGACGCCATCGCCACGACGCTGAGCCTGCCGCATTCGCCCAAGCGCATCGAGGTCTACGACAACAGCCACATCCAGGGCACCAATGCGGTCGGCGCCATGATCGTCGCCGGCCCCGACGGTTTCGTGAAGAACCAGTACCGCAAGTTCAACATCAAGTCGGAAGGGATCACGCCGGGCGACGACTTCGCCATGATGCGCGAGGTGCTGGAGCGGCGCTTCAAGCGCCTGATCAATCCGCCCGAGGAAGGGGCGGCCAAAGCCAAGGACGACGATTTCCCGCAATGGCCCGATCTCGTCATCATCGACGGCGGCCGCGGCCAGCTCAACGCCGTGCGCGAGATCTTTGCAAATCTCGGCCTGACCCAGGTGTCGCTGATGTCGGTCGCCAAGGGACCGGACCGGGATGCCGGCCGCGAGACCCTGTTCATGCCGGAGCGTGAGGCGATCAAGCTGGAGCCGCGCGATCCCGTGCTCTATTTCATCCAGCGGCTGCGCGACGAGGCCCACCGCTTCGTCATCGGCTCTCACCGCAAGCTGCGCAAGAAGGATATCCGCGAGGCTGGTTTGCAGGAAATTCCGGGCATCGGCCCGTCACGCAAACGTGCCTTGCTGCATCATTTCGGAACCCTGAAGGAGATCGAACGGGCCTCGATCGCCGATCTCGGCAAGGTTCCGGGGGTCAGTGCCGAGAGCGCGCGCAGGATTTTCGAGTATTTCCATCCCCAGCCGGGATGAATTAAAGGGGGACCGCAGTCATATGATCGTCGTGTCCGCACCTCATTTGGGGCGCGGGACGGTTGACGTTCAGGCAGCAGCGGTATTGGTAGGACGGATGAACATCGCCACCACACGAGGGACGACCAGCCGCGCGATGTCCCTCCCCAACATCCTGACCTATGGCCGGATCGCCGCGATCCCGGTTGTCGTCGGATGCATCTATGCGCAGTCGATTCTGGATCAGCCGCTCTGGCTGCGCTGGGTGGCGGTGGCCCTCTTCATCGCGGCCGCGGTCACCGATTACCTCGACGGCTATTACGCGCGAATCTGGAATCAGCAATCGGCGTTCGGCCGGATGCTCGACCCGATCGCCGACAAGCTGCTGGTCGCCTCGTGCCTGCTGATGCTGGCCGCCGACGGCATCATCCATGGCTGGTCGTTGTGGGCCGCCATCGTCATCCTGTGCCGCGAGATCCTGGTCTCGGGCCTGCGCGAATACCTCGCCGCGCTCAGGGTCAGCGTGCCCGTGACCAAGCTTGCGAAGTGGAAGACCACGGTCCAGCTGGTCGCCATCGGCTTCCTGCTCGCGGGACCCGCCGGCGACGAGGTGGTGCCCGTCGTCTCGATGATTGGCCTCGCGCTGCTGTGGGCCTCGGCGATCGTGACTATCTACACCGGCTACGATTATTTCCGCGCCGGCATCCATCACCTCATCAAGGAGGACGAGGGATGAAGGTGAAATATTTCGCCTGGGTGCGCGAGCGCGTCGGCAAGGCGGAGGAGACCATCGAGCCGCCGGCGACCGTGCGCACCGTCGAGGAGCTGATCGCCTGGCTGTCCGGCCAGAGCGAGGCCTATGCCTACGCATTCGAGAAGCCGAAGGTGATCCGCACCGCGATCGACCATGCCCATGTCAAATCGGATGCCGCGATCGCGGGCGCCCGCGAGATCGCGTTCTTCCCGCCGATGACCGGCGGCTAGGCCATGACTTCCCCTGTCGCCAGCTGCCCCGTCACCATCCGTATTCAAGAAGACGATTTCGACATCGCGCGCGAGATCGCGGTCCTGACCAAGAGCCGGACCGACATCGGCGCGGTCGTGAGCTTCTCCGGCATCTGCCGCGCGGACGATGACAGCGCCAAGGTCGCCGCGCTCACGCTCGAGCACTATCCTGGCATGGCCGAGGAAGAGATCAGGCGTCATGCCGACGAGGCGACCTCGCGCTGGCCGCTGAACGGCGTCACCGTGATCCATCGCGTCGGCCGCTTCATGCCGGGCCAGAACATCGTGCTGGTGCTGACCGCCTCGCAGCACCGCCAGGCCGCATTCCATGCCGCCGAGTTCCTGATGGACTACCTCAAGACCAGTGCCCCGTTCTGGAAGAAGGAAGAGAGCGAAGCCGGCACCGGCTGGGTCGAGGCCCACGCCCGTGACGACGAGGCCGCCGCGCGCTGGACCCGATCCTGATGGCAAAAGCATCCAAAAAGACCGTCGGCGGCCGCGCCGCGCCCAAGCTCGCCAAAGTCGGCCCGGGCGAACTTCTCACGCTGCTCGATTTCGTCCGCTACGGGGTGAGCCGCTTTGTCGAAGCCGAGCTCGCCTTTGCGCACGGGACGACCGATCCGATTGCCGAAGCAGCCTTCCTGGTGAGCGAAGCGCTGCATCTCAATCCCGAGCAGTTCGAGATTTTTGCCAACGCACGGGTCACGGCGGCGGAGGGCAAGACCATCCTCGACCTCGTCCATCAACGCGTCACCACGCGCAAGCCGGCCGCCTATCTCGTCAACAAGATCTACATGCGCGGCCTGCCCTTCTATGTCGACGAGCGCGTCATCGTTCCACGCTCCTTCATCGGCGAGCTCCTCGAGTCGCATTTCGGCGGCGAAGGCAATGCTGGAGCGCTGATCGACGACCCTACGGGCGTCGAGCGCGTGCTCGATCTCTGCACGGGATCGGGATGCCTCGCCATCCTCGCCGCGCATCATTTCCCGAACGCCGCCGTCGATGCCGTCGACATCTCCAAGGGCGCGTTCGAGGTCGCCACGCGCAATGTCGGCGAATACGGGCTCGAGGACCGGATCAGCCTGTATCGCGGCGATCTGTTCGCCCCGCTCGGCGATGCGCGTTACGACCTGATCATCACCAACCCGCCCTATGTCGACGCAGAAGGCATGGCCGCACTGCCGCCTGAGTGCCGGGCCGAACCCAAGCTCGCGTTCGACGGCGGCGCCGATGGCCTCGACGTGGTCCGCCGCATCCTGGCTGAGGCGCCCGATCACCTCACCCCGGACGGCGGACTGATCTGCGAGATCGGCCGCGGCCGGGAATTGGTCGACGAGGCCTTTCCGGAACTGCCGCTGCTCTGGCTCGACACCGAGGACTCCGAGGGCGAGGTGTTCTGGATCGCGGCCGCCGATCTCGCCTGATTCACCAAACGGACGGAGCTCCGTCGGAACAAGTCAAATTCCGCCACGTTCATCCCCCGAACGAATTTTCTCGCTCTCGGAGGATGTCCGCATGCTCGCGCCATCGGGCGAATTGCTGCGCGCCGGCATGGCGCTGAAACTCAACCACCTCAAGCGCGCCGCGCAATCCTATTTGCGTGACCGCACCAGCCAGGCCACCGGGCGCGCGACGTCCTACGCGGTCGCGGCCGGTCTGTTCGCGGTCGCCGGGCTGTTCGTGATCGCGACCTTCTTCGTCGGCCTGATCGCCCTCTACCGCTGGGTTGCAATCACCTACGGACAGTTCTGGGGCTTTGGTGCCGTCGCCGCCGTGCTGCTGGTGCTCGCCGCGGTTTGCGCCGGCGTCGCCATGGCGATGATGAAGCGGCCGACCAAGCAGATCGTACCGCTCGCCAGCCGGATGCGCGTTGCGATCGCCTCCCCTCGGATTCCGCGCGGAACGGTCAAGCAGGCGGTGAAGGAGGTCGCGACGACGATTCCCCTGGTGCCGCTCGCGCCGGGCGAGCGCGGCCATGGCAGAAGGGCCTCACCCGTTCGCACCAACCGGCCCGTGCAACTTGGCCTGATGCTCGCGGCGATTGGGCTGGCGGGGTTTACGGCGGCGCGCCGCAGACGTCACGGTCAAAGATTGGACGCTTGAATGCTGCTGCGACGCTCCGAACAGCTCGACTCCTGGCTGCTGGTGGCAGCGACGGCCGTCTTCGTGCTGACGGCGGAGCGCTACTTTCAGGACAGGGACCTGGTCCCATCGGGGCCGCCGCAAGACCATCGCAAAGGCGAGGCGAATTCTCCGGAGACGCACCCCGCGCGCGCGGCCGTGCAGCCCGGCCATGGCCGCCGCGCCAAGAGCCCGCTTGAGATCCCCTGGAAGGGCTGGAAGGATATCTTCTGGCGGACCTATCAGCGCATCGACGAGGATCGCCTTCTGGCGACAGCGGGCGGCGTCGTGTTCTTTGGGCTGCTCGCGATCTTTCCGGCGGTTACGGCGCTGGTTTCCTCCTACGGCCTGTTCGCCGATCCTAAGACGATCAGCGCCAATCTGCAGACGCTCGCGACGATGCTCCCTGAGGGCTCGTTCCAGATCGTCGAGGAGCAGGTGGCGCGCGTGGTCTCACATGGCAGTACCACGCTCGGTGCGACGTTCCTGTTCGGCCTTGTGCTGGCGATCTGGAGCGCCAATGCGGGCGTCAAGGCGATCTTCGATGCACTCAACGTCGCTTATGAGGAGCGCGAGAAGCGCAGCTTCATCAAGCTTAACATGGTGTCTCTGGCCTTCACGGTCGGTGGCATCGTGGCGCTGCTGGTGATGGTGGGGCTTGTCGTTGCCTTCCCGCTGGCGCTCAATCATCTCGGCATGGCGCCCGAAAGCAAGCTGATCGTGGCGCTGGCACGATGGCCGCTCATGTTCCTCGTCCTGCTGGTGGCGCTTGCCATCCTCTACCGCTTCGCGCCCAGCCGCGATGCGCCGCGCTGGCAATGGCTCAGCCTCGGCGCGGTGATTGCCGCCATTCTCTGGATTGCCGGCTCGGCGCTGCTCTCCTGGTACCTCTCCGAGTTTGCCAACTACAATGCGACCTACGGCTCCCTCGGCGCCGCAATCGGCCTGATGACCTGGATGTGGATGTCGGCGATCGTCATCATGTTCGGCGCCGAGCTGAATTCGGAGATCGAACGGCAGACGCTGAAGGACACGACCGAAGGGCCATCCAAGCCGCTCGGCACCCGCGACGCCGTCTCGGCCGACACGGTCGGAGCCGCCGCGCCAGCCTGACCGCGCCCGGGAACGGGCTGCTATCCCCTCGAATCAACAATGATGCTAAGCTCATACGGCCTAGGGGGAGCATGAGGCGTGACGGGTTCGCACAGTGACCCGTGTTTTCCCGGGTGAGGCAGTCAGCTCTTTGAGGCGTAACGCGCGGCATGATTCGCATTTCGACGATCTTCATCGCCATCTGCATGGTACTGGTCGCGGCCTCGCTCGGGCTTGTGCTCTACGCCGTCGCCGGCATCAGCGGAACCGAATCCGCCATCGTGGCCCTGACCGCGCTGACCTTCCTGATCCTCTACAACGCGGTGTCGATGCGGCTGCGCGACCGCAGCGACGTCGGCGGCCAGATCGCCGATTTGTCGCGCGGCACCGCCGATCTGGCCCGCCAGGTGGCGGAGTTCGGCCGCCGGTTAGCCGCGATCGAGGGACGCATCGCCTCGTCCAATTCGACCAACTCCGACCGCATCCAGTCGGTGGTCGGCGAGATCAACGAGCTCGGCGGATTGGTCAGGCAGCTCGCCACCACCGTATCGACCCATGAGGATCTGTTGGCCGGCCATGCGCCAGCGCCGGCTCCCGTTCCCGCTCCGATCGCCAGGCTTGAGCCGGAGGCGCCGATCGACCTGATTGCGCCGTTCGAGGAGCGGCCGGCGGCCCCTCCCCCGTTGCCCGCACCGCCGTCACGACCGGCACCGGCGATCCAGAGCCAGGCCGCCAATCCGGTTCCGGCAGTCACCGGGCGCAACCAGACCCAGCTGCTGGCGACGCTGCGCAACGCTATCGATGAAAACCGCATCGACATCTTCCTGCAGCCGATGGTCACGCTGCCGCAACGCAAGGTGCGATTCTACGAGGCGGTGACGCGCCTGCGTGACGAGCGCGACCAGCTGATCGCCGCGGAGGAGTTCATCAGCATCGCGGAAGCGTCCGGGCTGATCGGCCGCATCGACAACATGGTGATGCTGCGCTGTGTGCAGGTGCTGCGGCGCCTGATGGTGCGCAACAAGGACGTCGGCGTGTTCTGCAACGTCGCGGCCTCCACGCTCGGCAATTCCACCACCTTCGCGCAATGCCTCGACTTCCTCGAAGCCAACCGGGCGCTGGCGCCCGCGCTGGTGCTGGAGTTCAAGCAATCGACCTTCCGCAGTCTCGGCCCGGCCGAGACCGAGAATCTCGCGGCGCTCGCTCAGCGCGGCTTCCGTTTCTCGATCGACCATGTCACCGATTTGCGCATCGAGCCGCGCGAGCTGGCCGACCGCGGGGTGCGCTTCATCAAGGTGCCGGCCACGCTGCTGCTCGACCCCAGGCAGGCCTCGGCCTCGGACATCCATCCCTCCGACCTCTCCGACCTGCTCGGCCGCTTCGGCATCGACCTGATCGCGGAGCGGATCGAAGGCGAGCGCGCGGTCGTGGACCTGCTCGACTATGACGTGCGGTTCGGCCAGGGGTTCCTGTTCGCGCCGCCCCGGCCATTGCGGCCTGAGGGGGCATCTGCTACCGGCGGGGCCTCGCCGAACCAGGCGCAGGACATTCAGGGATCCAATGGCTCCGCTCCCCCCAGCCAAGATACGAAATCTGGCGCGACACCTGGCGCAACGTCAGCCGCTCCTCCGGCGCAACGCATCACCGGCAACGCGGCGCTCGCGCGCCGCATCTGATCGGCGCTGCGCATCATGACCACGCTGCATTTCGCCGAAAGCCTGCGCGAGCTCGTGGGCGGTGTCGATGTCGTGCTCAGCGACATCTGGGGCGTGGTCCATAACGGCCTCGAATCCTTCCCCGAGGCCTGCGAGGCGCTGCACACTTATCGCAGCCGCGGGGGTACGGTGATCCTGATCACCAACGCACCGCGCCCGGCCGATAGCGTGCAGCGGCAATTGCGCAAGCTCGGCGTCGCCGACGAGACCTATGACGCGATCGTCTCTTCGGGCGACCTGACCCGGCTCTATGTCGCCGAGCATCCCGGCCGCAAGATGTTCTGGCTCGGCCCCGAGCGCGACAACTCGATCTATCGCGGCCTCGATGCGAAAACCGCGCCGCTGGAGGAAGCCGACTACATCGTCTGCACCGGCCTCTATGACGACGAGACCGAAACGGCGGAAGACTATCGCGGCATGATGCTGAAGGCGCGCGAGCGCAAGCTGACGCTGGTCTGCGCCAACCCCGACATCGTGGTGGAACGCGGCGACCGGCTGATCTATTGCGCCGGCGCCATCGCGGAGCTCTATCGCGAGCTCGGCGGCGAGGTGATCTTCTACGGCAAGCCGCACCGACCGATCTACGAGCGCGCGATGGCACTCGCCGGCGAACGCCAGGGCCATCCGATCGACCGGAAAAAAGTGCTGGCGATCGGCGATTCCGTCCGCACCGACTTAACCGGCGCGCGCGAATTCGGCATCGACTGCCTGTTCGTGACCCGCGGCATCCATGCCGAGGAGTTCGAGGGTCTCGACCAGCTCGACCCGGCATCGGTGATGGAATTGTTCGGCCACCCGCCGAAGGCGCTGATGCGCGAATTGAAGTGGTGACGGCTGGGCGTGAACTGACGCCGGCTTAGACTAATTGCTTAGCTCTCAACACCGTCATGGCCGGGCTTGACCCGGCCATCCACGACTTGCTTCTAGCGTCCAAGAACGTAGATGCCCGGGACAAGCCCGGGCATGACGATCTCTTTTGAAAGCTGTGTTTGGATCAGGCGGCGCTTTACGCGCTCGCCATGTCCGGGAAGACCGCCTCGATCTTGGTCTTCAGCGTCGCCGCGTTGAACGGCTTGACGATGTAGTTGTTCACGCCGGCCTTCTTGGCTGCGATCACGTTCTCGGTCTTGGATTCCGCGGTGATCATGATGAAGGGCGTGGTGGCGAGGTTCGGATCCGCGCGCACTTCGCGCAGCAGGTCGTAACCCGTCATCGGCTCCATGTTCCAGTCGGAGATCACGAGCCCGTATTTCTTGCCGCGCATCTTGTTCAGTGCTGCCGAACCGTCGCTGGCATCATCGATGTTCTCGAAGCCAAGCTGCTTCAGCAGATTCCTGATGATACGGATCATGGTGCTGTAGTCATCCACCACCAGAACCGGCATCGACAAATCAACCGCCATCTCGACTCCCCCAACACAAACGCAGGAATATTACGATCGGACCTGCCCAAGCCGGAGCCCGGCAGTTCCACGCTCAAGGACTAGCACCAAGGCGTTAAACAGCGCGTTAATTGGGGACGCCTCCCAAGAACTGAAATCGCGTTCGATGCGGCCGCCCCC
This sequence comes from Bradyrhizobium genomosp. III, assembly GCF_000261705.1. Classification (NCBI taxonomy): domain Bacteria; kingdom Pseudomonadati; phylum Pseudomonadota; class Alphaproteobacteria; order Hyphomicrobiales; family Nitrobacteraceae; genus Bradyrhizobium; species Bradyrhizobium genomosp. III. The sequence goes on from NZ_AJQF01000099.1 coordinate 15,831, forward strand.
TCCCGCTTGACTTCATCCGGCCGCTGGCGCCACGGTCCCGGCCGGTCCTGCCGGTTTGAGAATTCCCCTGATGGCTCCGCATTTTACCATTATCCGCGACACCACGCCGGTCTCCGCTATTCCAAGGGGTGCCGTGGTTGCCATGGGCAATTTCGACGGGGTTCATCTCGGCCACCGCGCCGTGATCGCCGCAGCCCTGGAAATGGGCCGGGCGCAGGGCCGCCCTGCGCTGGCATTGACCTTCGAGCCGCATCCGCGGCGTTTTTTCAGCCCCAACACCCCTCAATTCCGTCTGACGGACGAGCGGGCCAAGTTGCGGCTTCTGGCCGGCACCGGGCTTGCCGGCGCCGTGGTCATGACCTTCGACAAGGCCCGTGCCGGAACCAGCGCGCAAGACTTCATTCACCATGACCTGATCGGGCGGCTCGGCGTCAGCGGGATCGCGGTCGGCTATGACTTCCATTTCGGCAAAGGCCGCGTCGGCTCGCCGAGCCTTCTGGTCAACGAAGCGCCCCGGCTCGGCATCGAGGTCGACGTGCAGCCCCATGTCGATATCGACGAGCGGCCGGTGTCCTCCAGCGCGATCCGGATCGCACTCGCCGAAGGCCAGCTGGACGAGGCCACCACCATGCTGAGCGCACCCTGGTTCGTCACTGGCGAGGTGATCCACGGCGAGAAGCGCGGCCGCGATCTCGGCTACCCCACCGCCAACATCCGCCTCGACGCCAATTGCGGATTGAAGCACGGCATCTATGCGGTGCGCGTCGGCCGCGGGCCTGAGCGGCTGGACGGGGTGGCGAGCTTCGGCCGCCGCCCGACCTTTGATAATGGCGCTCCCCTCCTCGAGATCTTCCTGTTCGACTTCAAGGGCGACCTCTACGGGCAGGCTCTGGACTGCGCCTTCGTCGGCTTCATTCGCGAGGAGCTGAAATTCGACAGTCTGGAGGCCTTGATCCGGCAGATGGACGACGATTCCGCCCGTGCCCGCGCCATCCTGGCGGCCGCCCCGGACGCGTTTCCGCGGCTCGGCACCATCGATTGAGCCCGAACCCGGCTTCCCCGAACCTTTGCGCTTCCCTTGGCCCCCTGCTATGGAGAGCCCATGTTTGCGCGGCGCATCATAGGGATTAGCGGCCCGGCTTCCGCCTGAGCCTGAGGGCTCGGCGCAAGACCGGGATTTTGTCGTTTCACCCCGCGATTCCGCATCGCCATCCGTTCCCGCGCCCTTCCGAGCCAGTCAGCCTCATGTCCGAAAAGCCGCAAAAGTCCCCAAAGTCTGAAGCCAAAGACTATTCGAAGACCCTGTTCCTGCCGCAGACCGAATTCCCGATGCGCGCCGGCCTGCCGCAGCGCGAGCCGGAGATCCTCAAGCGTTGGTACGAGATCGGCCTCTACGAGAGACTGCGCGAGAGCGCGAAGGGCCGCGCCAAGTTCGTGCTGCATGACGGCCCGCCCTATGCCAACGGCAACATCCATATCGGCACGGCGCTGAACAAGATCCTCAAGGATCTCGTCACCAAGAGCCAGCAGATGCTCGGCTTCGATTCCAACTACGTGCCAGGCTGGGACTGCCACGGCCTGCCGATCGAATGGAAGGTCGAGGAAGAGCACTATCGCAAGAAGGGCAAGCAGAAGCCCGATTTCCGCGACTCCACCGCGATGATCGACTTCCGCAAGGAGTGCCGCGCCTACGCCACGCATTGGCTCGGCGTGCAACGCGAGGAGTTCAAGCGCCTCGGCGTCATCGGCGATTGGGATCATCCCTACGCCACCATGAGCTATCCGGCCGAAGCCCAGATCGCGCGCGAGCTGATGAAGTTCGCCGCCAACGGCACGCTCTATCGCGGCTCCAAGCCGGTGATGTGGAGCGTGGTCGAGAAGACCGCATTGGCCGAAGCCGAGGTCGAGTACGAGGACCACACCTCCGATACGGTGTGGGTGAAATTCCCCATCACGTCGCCCGCGCACGGTGCGCTCGCTACCGCAAGCGTCGTGATCTGGACCACGACGCCGTGGACGCTGCCGGGCAACCGCGCCATCTCGTTCTCGCCGAAGATCGCCTACGGCCTGTACAAGGTGACGGATGCGCCCGCCGACAATTGGACCAAGACGGGCGACCTCCTGATCCTCGCCGATGCGCTCGCTGAAGAGGTCTTCAAGCAGGCGCGCGTGACGGCTTTCGAGAAGGTCCGTGACGTCCCCGGCGACACCATGGACGCGATCGAATGCGCCCATCCGCTGAAGGGCCTTGCCGGCGGCTACGACTTCATCGTGCCGCTATTGCCCGGCGACCACGTCACCGACGACACCGGCACCGGCTTCGTGCACACCGCGCCTGGCCATGGTCGCGAGGACTTCGATGCCTGGATGGCGCAGGCGCGCGATCTCGATGCACGCGGCATCACCACGGCAATCCCCTATACCGTCGACGAGAACGGCGCCTACACCGATCATGCGCCGGGCTTTGCCGGCAAGCGTGTCATCAACGACAAGGGCGAGAAGGGCGACGCCAACGAGGCCGTGATCAAGGCGCTCGTCGAAAGAGGCATGCTGCTGGCGCGCGGCCGGCTCAAGCACCAATATCCGCACTCCTGGCGCTCCAAGAAGCCGGTGATCTTCCGCAATACGCCGCAATGGTTCATCGCGATGGACAAGGACGTTGCGGCGAGCGGCAAGGCGAAGAGCGGCGACACGCTGCGGGCCCGCGCGCTGCACGCGATCTCGGTGACGCAATGGGTGCCGCCTTCAGGCGAAAACCGCATCAACGGCATGATCGAGGCGCGGCCCGATTGGGTGATCTCGCGCCAGCGCGCCTGGGGCGTGCCGATCGCCGTGTTCGTGCGCGAGAAGGGCGACGGCTCCGCCGAGATCCTCCAGGACGAGGCCGTCAATACCCGTATCGGCGATGCCTTCGAGCAGGAAGGCGCCGATGCCTGGTACGCGAAAGGCGCGCGCGAGCGCTTCCTGGGCGCGCGTGCCAATGAAGACTGGCAGAAGGTCGACGACATTCTCGACGTCTGGTTCGATTCCGGCTCGACGCACGCCTTCGTGCTCGAAGACCCCGTGCAGTTTCCCGGGCTCGCCGGCATCAAGCGCAAGGTCGACGGCGGCACCGACACGGTGATGTATCTGGAAGGCTCGGACCAGCATCGCGGCTGGTTCCACTCCTCGCTGCTGGAGAGCTGCGGCACGCGCGGTCGGGCTCCTTACGACATCGTGCTGACCCACGGCTTCACCCAGGCCGAGGACGGCCGCAAGATGTCGAAGTCACTCGGCAACACCATCGAGCCGCAGGCCGTCATCAAGGAATCCGGCGCCGACATCTTGAGGCTCTGGGTCGCGTCTTGCGACTACACCGACGACCAGCGCATCGGTCCCGAGATCCTGAAGAACACGGTCGAGACCTACCGCAAGCTGCGCAACACCGTGCGCTGGATGCTCGGCACGCTGCATCATTACAAGCCGACTGAGGCGGTCGCGCCCGCCGAGATGCCCGAGCTCGAACGGCTGATGCTGCACGAGCTCGCGATCCGCGCCGCCGCCATCGGCAAGGCCTATCAGGAGTTCGACTTCAAGTCGGTGGTCGCGATCTTGTCCGCTTTCCTGAACAGCGAACTCTCGGCGTTCTATTTCGACATCCGCAAGGACACGCTTTATTGCGATCCGCCGTCGTCGCCGACGCGCAAGGCGGCGCTGACGACGATCGACCTGTTGTGCGCCTCGGTCCTGAAATGGCTGGCGCCGATCCTAAGCTTCACCGCGGAGGAAGGCTGGCGCATGTATCGCCCCAACGCCGAACCGTCGGTGCATCTGACCCAGTTCCCGAACGATCTCGAAGCCTTGCGCGACGACAAGCTCGCCGCGAAATGGGAAGCGATCCGTAACGTCCGCCGTGTCGTCACGGGCGCGCTCGAGCTCGAACGCGCCGCCAAGAACATCGGCTCGTCGCTGGAAGCCTCGCCGGTGATTTATGTCGCCGACCGGGACATGCTGATGACGCTGTTCGACGTCGACCTGGCCGAAATCTGCATCACCTCGAACTACGAGGTGCGTGAGGGCGAGGCTCCCGCCGATGCATTCCGGCTCGATGCCGTGCCCGGTGTCGCGGTCGTGGTGGAGAAGGCGGTCGGCACCAAATGCGCCCGCTCCTGGAAGATCTCCCCGACGGTCGGCGAAGACGCTGAATACCCCGACGTCACCCCGCGCGACGCACAAGCACTGCGCGAGTGGAAGGCGTTGGGCGTGAGCGTCTGATCGGCCCCCCATGACCCCGCTCCGCGCCGGCATCCTCGCGGCCCTGGTCACGCTTGTGGCCGACCAGGCCTCGAAGCTCTGGCTGCTGAACGGGTTCGACCTCGCCCGTCGCGGCGTGGTGAAGGTGACGCCGTTCTTCGACCTGGTGCTGGCCTGGAATATCGGCATCAGCTTTGGCTGGCTCCAGAACGACAGCCAGGCCGCGCAGCTCGCGCTGATGGCCGTCAAGGCCATCGCCGTGGTCGCGCTGGCGATCTGGATGGCCCGCTCGCACACCCGGCTTGCCACGGTCGCGCTGGGGCTGATCATCGGCGGCGCCATCGGCAACGGCATCGACCGCCTCGCCTATGGCGCGGTGGTCGATTTCGCCCTGCTCCACATCGAGATCGGCGGAAATACCTATAATTGGTATGTGTTTAACCTCGCCGACGTGGCCATCGTTGCTGGGGTGGCGGGGCTATTGTATGATTCCTTCCTGGGGGTACCCGCCGCAAAAGCGCCCTGATCCCGGTCGATACGGACCGGCAGGTGGAACCCGGCCTTTGCGAGGGTTTGCCGCGTGCGAGCGGCGATCTGACACAATATGGAACAGGTACAGTAATGCGCAGCTCGAAGACCAGCTTTTCGATGGTTCGAGACCCCCGATCGGGGCATTGGCAGGCGTTGAAATTGTCCGCCGTCGCGCTCTGCATCGGTCTCGTCATGTCGGTCGGCGCAGCGCGTGCCGGTGATGACGACGATGATGATGACGGGATGACCTTCGAAGAGAAGATCATCGACAATCTGATGTCCGGCATCGGCGCCAAGAGCATGGAAAAGCCCGGCATCGAATACCGCGAGCGCTCGCCGCTGGTGGTGCCGCCCAAGCTCGACCTGCCGCCTCCCGCGACCCAGGCCAAGGCCGCTCCGAACTGGCCCAAGGACCCCGAGGAGAAGCGCCGCAAGGAAGCCATCGCCGCGCGCAAGAAGGCAACCAAGGAAACGGAAAACTGGCAGGCCGCCCGACAGCTGACGCCTGCCGAGATGAAGGCCGGCCAGGTCGCCGCAGCCCCCCGGACAAGCAATGACCCGATCCAGCCGGGCACCAACGGCAATCCGTCACTCAGCCCCGCCGAACTCGGCTTCTCCGGCGGCCTGTGGAATATGATGAAGGGCGGCAACGCCACCGAAGAAAAGAAATTCACCGAGGAGCCGCCGCGCCAGTCGCTGGTCGAGCCGCCGCCGGGCTATCAGACGCCGTCTCCGAACTACTCCTATGGCGCCGGACCGGACAAGTCGCGGCGGACCTATTTCGACATCATGTCCGGCAAGGACAAGGAACAATAGCGTTCCTGTTCCACAGACCCGAAACCCCGCGCCGGCGCTTCATGTACGCCGGCCGAGGCGCATAAATTGCTGATCAGTAACTTGCCTATGCGTTGGGTTCTCTGCTTCGTGACGCGAAGCCACAGCCGCACGGTGTAGCATGCCGTGCCGTCCGAGCCGGATATCCGGACCTCGGCCTTTCAAAAGGATCATAATGTCCTCTTACCGATCGGCTGCCTGCCTCCTTGCCGCTTTGCTTTCGACGAGCATCCTCTCGGCCGGCGCGGCCCTTGCCCAGACCACGGTAACATCGGCCCCGCCCGCCAGCTTCACGCTCAGCAACGGCATGCAGGTCGTGGTGATCCCCGACCACCGCACGCCCGTCGTCACCGAGATGATCTGGTACAAGGTCGGCTCGGCCGACGAGACGCCGGGCAAGTCCGGCCTCGCCCACTTCCTCGAGCACCTGATGTTCAAGGGCACCTCGAAGCATCCCGTTGGCGAATTCTCCCAGACCGTGCTTCGCGTCGGCGGCAACGAGAACGCCTCGACCTCGGTCGACTACACCAACTATTACCAGCGCGTGCCGAAAGAGCAGCTGCCGACCATGATGGAGTTCGAGGCCGACCGCATGACAGGCCTCATCCTCAAGGACGAGAACGTGCTGCCCGAGCGCGACGTCGTGCTCGAAGAGTACAACATGCGCGTCGCCAACAATCCGGACGCGCGGCTGAACGAGCAGATCATGGCCGCGCTCTATCTCAATCATCCCTACGGCCGTCCCGTGATCGGCTGGCATCAGGAGATCGAGAAGCTCGACCGCGAGGACGCACTCGCCTTCTACCGCCGCTTCTATGCGCCGAACAACGCGATCCTGGTGATCGCCGGCGACGTCGAGGCCGCCGACATACGCCCGCTGGTGGAGCGCAATTTCGGCTCCATCCCGGCGCAATCAACGATTCCGGCGCGGCGCGTCCGTCCGCAGGAGCCGGAGCCCGCCGCCCCGCGCACCGTCACTCTGGCCGACCCGCGCGTCGAGCAGCCGAGCATGCGGCGCTATTATCTGGTGCCCTCGGCAACCACGGCTGCGGCCGGTGAAAGCGCGGCCCTCGACGTGTTGGCGCAGCTGATGGGCAGCGGCAGCAATTCCTATCTCTACCGCGCCCTCGTCGTCGACAAGCCGCTCGCGGTCTCCGCCAACGCCAGCTATTCGAGCATCTCACTCGACCCGACCCAGTTCGCGATCTCGGCCTCACCGAAACCCGGCGTCAGCTTTGCCGAGGTCGAGCAGGCGGTCGACGGCGTCATCGCCAATGTCGCGCAGAACCCGATCCGCGCCGAGGATCTGGAGCGGGTCAAGACCCAGCTGATCGCGGAGGCGATCTACGCCCAGGACAACCAGGCGGTGCTGGCACGCTGGTATGGCGGCGCGCTGACCACGGGCCTGTCGATCGAGGACATCAGGAGCTGGCCCGACCGCATCCGCGCGGTCACCGCCGAGCAGGTCCGCGCCGTTGCGCAGAAATGGCTCGAGAAGAAGCGCTCGGTGACGGGCTATCTGATCAAGGACACTGCCGCCACCAAGCGCGAGGAGAAGCGTTCGTGACCTATCCCTTCCTTCGACGCGCTGCATTCTCCCTTGCCACCGGCGCTGCGCTCGCGCTCGCTGCGGTCTCGCCGTCACAGGCGGCTGCGAAGATCCAGCACCTGATCTCGCCGGGCGGTATCGAAGCCTGGTTCGTGCAGGACGCGACCGTGCCGCTGATCGCCATGGAATATTCCTTTGCCGGCGGCTCGGCGCAGGATCCCAAGGACAAGCCGGGCGTCGCCAACCTGGTCGGCGATCTGCTCGACGAAGGCTCCGGCGATCTCGACTCCAAGACCTTCCACGAGCGGCTCGACCGCCGCGCCATCGAGCTCTCCTTCAGCGCCACCCGCGACACCTTCCGCGGCAGCCTGCGCATGTTGCGCGACAACAAGGACGAGGCCTTCGACCTGCTCAGGAGCGCGTTGACCTCGCCGCATTTCGACACCGCCGATGTCGAACGCATCCGCTCGCAGGTCGTCTCGGGCCTGCGCCGCGAGACCACCAATCCGACCTCGCTGGCGAGCCGCAAGTTCCTGGAGGTCGCCTTCGGCGATCATCCCTATGGCCGGCAGACGAACGGCAACCTCGACAGCGTGCCGACCATCACGGTCCCCGACATGAAAGACTATGTCGGCCGCGTGCTTGCAAAGGATGGGCTGAAGATCGCTGTCGTCGGCGACGTCGATCCGGCGACCCTCGGCAAGCTGCTCGACCATACATTCGGCAGCCTGCCCGCCAAGGCCAACCTCACGCCGGTTCCGGACGTCGAGGCCGCAAAGCCGCCGCAGCGCGCCTTCGTCACGCTCGACGTGCCGCAGACCGTGATCACATTCGGTGGCCCAGGGGTGAAGCGCAGCGATCCGAACTTCATGGCGGCCTATGTCGTCAATCACATCCTCGGCGGCGGTGGCTTGTCCTCCAGGCTCTATCGCGAGGTCCGCGAGAAGCGAGGCCTGGCCTATTCGGTGTTCGAATCGCTGCTCTGGATGGAGCATTCGGCGGTGTTCATCGGCAATACCGGCACGCGCGCCGACCGCGCCGGCGACACCATCGACGCCATCGACAAGGAAGTGCGCCGGATCGCCGAGGAAGGCCCGACGCAGAAGGAGCTCGACGAGGCCAAGTCCTACCTCAAGGGCTCGCAGATGCTGGCGCTCGACACCTCCTCCAAGCTGGCGCAGGCGCTGCTGCAGTACCAGCAGGACAAGCTGCCGATCGACTATATCGAGAAGCGCAATGCCATCGTCGACGCCGTGACGCTGGACGACGCCAAGGCCGCCGCCAAGCGCCTTTGGGGCCAGGGTCTCCTGACCGTCGTCGTCGGCCGCGCCCCGCAGGCCGCGGCGCAGCCGTCCGCGGCTCCGGCGACGAAGTCGAACTGACGTCCCTCTCGGATGTCCTGAAATGGCCGGGCTCGCCCGGCCATTTGCGTTTCCACCAAGCACCATTGCCCAATGCAGACGTCCGCGATATGTCCGGACATCACGAATGGTGCCATCATGCTGCGGATATCCCGCGATCTCGTCATCGACGAGGACGACATCGAGATCGGCTTTGTCCGTGCTTCCGGCCCGGGCGGGCAGAACGTCAACAAGGTCGCGACCTCGGCGCAGCTGCGCTTCGACGCGCGCAAGCTGACCCTGCCGGAGGATGCGGCGATTCGGCTCGCCCGCCTCGCCGGTCAGCGCATGACCAAGGACGGCGTGATCGTGATCCAGGCGCAGCGCTTCCGTACCCAGGAGCGCAACCGCCAGGATGCCATCGACCGCCTCACGGAGATGCTGCGCGAAGCCATGGTGCGGCCAAAGCCGCGTCGGGCGACAAAGCCGACTTTTGGCTCAAAGCAGCGCCGGCTCGACGGCAAGAAGCGCCGCAGCGACGTCAAGGCCGGACGCGGCGGGCGCTTCGACGACTAATTAGCGCGGCAAAAAACTCCGGCCGCGAGGCGACCGGAGTTGTGCCGTCTTACGCGGCTGGACTAGTAACGCTTGGAAGGGGCTGCGCCGCCCGTCGCCGCATCGTCGGCCGTTCCCTTGTGCGCAGCGCTGCCTGTGGTGCCGACCGTACCCCTGGTGCCCTTGGTCGATTTCATGCCGGCCTTCTCGCCCGCCGCGCCCGGCTGAGCATTCATCTCCTCGTCGCCGTTGCCCATCGTGCCGCCTTGCATGGGTTTGCTCTGCACGGTGCCGCCCGGCTTGGCGGTGGGGGGCGCGCTTTGCGCGAGAACGGGCGTCGCAATGAGAGCCGACAGAGCGCATGCGATCATCGAGGTCTTGACCAACTTCATCCATTTCTCCTGGATTTTTTCGCGATGAATGGCCCGGCGGCTTTCGCGCCGCTCGTCTGTACCGGGCCATTGCATCGCGTCGAGAATTCGAGCGGCGCAATCGTCATGCAATGCGCATGGTGTGGTGATCGTTTAGGGATTTGACGGCGGTTTCGCGGAATTGTGCTCCGCATATAAGGCGGCGCGGAACACGCGCGACCCACGAGCATCTCCGCGCGCAACGAAACAGCCCGCTACTACCACCGCCCATCTGACGCCGCCTAGAGTTTGCGCAGGTTGATGTGGATGGGCGGCTCTAGACGATGCGCGCGTTCGTGCTGGGATTGTGCACCGCGATGGTGCTGGTGGTGCGGGTTGCCGACGCGCAAATGCCTTTGCCGGCCGCGATGCCGCCAGCTGGCGCGACACTCTTCAAGCAACAATGCGCGGCGTGCCACACGTTGAGCCTGTCGGAGCCGGCGCGCCAGGGACCGCCGCTGCTCAAGGTCGTGGGCCGTCCCGCCGGCAAGGTCGAGGGCTTCAGGTATTCGCAAGGCCTCGCGAACGCGGATTTCACCTGGGACGAAGCCCGGCTCGACGCGTGGCTGACCAATCCGCAAGCCGTCATTCCCGGCGTCGTCATGGCCTACCGGCAAGGCAAGCCGGAGACGCGCGCCGCCATCATCGCTTACCTGAAGGAGCAGCACTGAATGGCAAAGCCGGTGCATTCCATGATCCGCGTGCTTGATGAAGCGCGCTCGCTCGACTTCTACCGGCGTGCCTTCGGCCTCGAAGTCGCCGACCATCTGAAATTCGCGGACTTTGCCCTGATCTATCTGCGTCACCCCTCCTCACCTTTCGAGGTCGAGCTGACGGTGAATTTCGATCGCAAGGAGCCGTACCAGCCCGGCGACGGCTACGGCCATCTCGCCGTCGTGGTCGAGGATCTCGAGACCGAGCATGCCCGCTTCGAGCGCGAGAAGCTCGCGCCAGGGCCCTTACGCGATTTCAAGCACGACGGCAGGACGCTGGCGCGCTTCTTCTTCGTCAGCGATCCCGATGGCTACAAGATCGAGGTGATCCAGCGGGGCGGACGTTTCAACTGATCCAATCATAAAATCAAAATTGACGGAGGAATGCCATGAGAGAAGTCGATCGTCGAAGCAAGCACAGCCGCCGCGTCTTTCTCAAGGGCGCGGCGACCGCCGTGCCGGTCGTGGCCGTCGCGACCAGCGTCGCTGTGAGCATCGAGGATGCGTGGGCCGATGATTCCAGCGCGCTCTCGCCCGCAACGATGAAGACATTGCTGAAAGTCGCGCGCGACATCTACCCGCACGACGTGCTCGGCGACAACTACTACATCACCGCGATCAAGCCGTGGGACGGCAAGGCGGCGAAGGATCCCGCCGTCAAGTCGCTGATCAGCGACGGCATCACGCGGCTCGATCAGAATGCGCGGGATCGCCACAAGGTGCCCTATGTCGAAGTGCCATGGGAAGCCGACCGGGTCGTGCTCTTGAAGGAGATCGAGGGAAGCGACTTCTTCCAGAAGGTGCGCGGCGACCTCGTCGTGTCGCTCTACAACCAGAAGGAGGTCTGGCCACGCTTCGGCTACGAGGGCTCCTCGGCCGAGCACGGCGGCTACATCAACCGTGGCTTCGCCGACATCGACTGGCTGCCGAAGGCTTGAGACCCACCCCAACGGTTCAGGAGAACGCATATGGCAAAATTCGATCTGAACGACTCCAGCGTTGTGGTGATCGTCGGCTCCGGTGCCGGCGGCGGCACGCTGGGCAACGAGCTCGCGCAGAAGGGCGTCAAGGTGGTCATTCTCGAAGCGGGTCCCCGCATCGAGAACCACGACTTCGTCAACGACGAATGGGAGAGTTTTTCCCAGCTCGCCTGGACCGATGCACGCACCACGTCGGGCACGTGGCGCGTCGCCAAGGATTTTTCCGGCCTTCCCGCCTGGATCGTCAAGGCGGTCGGCGGCTCGACGACCCATTGGGCCGGCGCCTCGCTGCGCTTCGACGAGCACGAGTTCAGGGTGAAAAGCACCTACGGCAACCTTCCCGGCGCAAACCTCCTCGACTGGCCGGTTACCCTCGCCGAAATGGAGCCGTGGTACGCCAAGGCCGAGAACAAGATGGGCGTGACCCGCACCAACGGCATTCCCGGCCTTCCCGGCAACAATAATTTCAAGGTGCTGGAAGCCGGCGCCAGGAAGCTCGGCTACAAGACGGTGCACACCGGCAACATGGCGATCAACAGCCAGCCGCGCGACGGCCGCGGCGCCTGCCAGCAGATCGGCTTCTGCTTCCAGGGCTGCAAATCCGGCGCGAAATGGTCGACGCTCTATACCGAGATCCCCAAGGGCGAGGCGACCGGAAATCTCGAAGTGCGACCGAGCAGCATGGCGATCAAGATCGAGCATGACGCTGGGGGCAAGGTCACCGGCGTCGTCTACGCCGACGAGAGCGGCGCGATGCAACGGCAGAAGGCGCGCATCGTCGCGGTCGCCGGCAATTCGATCGAGAGCCCGCGGCTGCTGCTCAACAGCGCCTCGACCATGTTCCCCGACGGCCTTGGCAATTCATCGGGCCAGGTCGGCCGCAACTACATGCGGCACATGACCGGCAGCGTCTATGCCGTATTCGAGAAGTCCGTGCACATGTATCGCGGCACCACCATGGCCGGGATCATCCGCGATGAAGCCGCCAACAATCCGAAGCGCGGCTTCGTCGGCGGCTACGAGATGGAGACGCTGTCGATCGGGCTGCCGTTCATGGCGGCGTTCCTCAATCCCGGCGCCTGGGGCCGTCCATTCACCGCAGCGCTCGACGGTTATCCCAGGATGGCCGGCATGTGGCTGGTCGGCGAGGACATGCCGCAGGAGACCAACCGCATCACGCTCGACCCTCGCGTGAAGGACAAGTTCGGGCAGCCGGTCGCGAGCGTACATTTCGACGATCATCCCAACGATCTCGCGATGCGCGCGCACGCCTACAAGCAGGGCGCTGCGGTCTACGACGCCGTCGGCGCCACCGTGACCTATCCGACGCCGCCCTATCCGAGCACCCACAATCTCGGCACCAACCGCATGAGCGAGAAGCCGCGCGACGGCGTGGTCAACAAGTTCGGACAGAGCCACGACGTCAAGAACCTGTTCGTCTCGGACGGCAGCCAGTTCACCAGCGGCGCGGCCTGCAACCCGACGCTGACCATCGTCGCGCTGGCGATCCGGCAGGCGGATTACATCGCGGGTGCGATGCAGAAGAAGGAGATTTGAGGAGGGGGTGTTGTCACCGCGCCAGCGATGGCGACGTTGAAGGATTGCGTATCCACACCCAAGGTGTCGTCCCGGCGAACGCCGGGACCCATAACCACAGGGAGACATTCGGCGAAGATTGATCGTTCGGTACACCGACCTTCTGCAACAGCGAGATCACGCGGTATGGGTCCCGGCGTTCGCCGGGGCGACATTGTGGAAGCGTGCTCGCGCCTAACTGCTACTCCGCCGCATCGAGAATCGGTGCCACCGTCGCCTTGAACTCCGGCACCGTCGCCATGCTCTTCGAGCGATAGATCAGACACGAGCAGCGCAGCAGCGAGGCGAAATTGTTGACCTCGCCGTGATGGTCGAGGACCTCGTTGTAGAGCGTGGTCAGGAACTTGCCGACGCTCATATTCTCCCTGGCCGCGATCTCCTCCAGCGTATCCCAGAACGCCATTTCCAGCCGGATCGAGGTGCAATGGCCGTCGATCCGCAAGGAGCGGGTCTGGGATTCGTAGTCGCCCTGGGGCTGATGCGCAAAGAGATGGCACATGGCGTCCTCCCGTCCTGTTGCCGTTTTTTCACGATGCTACACCGCTGCCCGGCGCCTCACAATCCGGACCGTCGTCGGATGTCGGCCGATCCCGGTTGCGCAATTTCTCGAACGCTCAATGTCTTCAATGTGATAGGCAGCCCTCTTCCCCAGGCGGCTACACGGCTGTTGCCCAACACATGCTTTTGACGCAACACGGCCTAGAATAGCGCCGTCCGCGAATCCAGATTCGTAAGCCTAAACTCAGAACCTCATGCCCGTCCGCCAATTGCCCGAACAGGTCGTCAACCGCATCGCCGCTGGCGAGGTGGTCGAACGACCGGCGAGCGTGGTCAAGGAGCTGGTCGAGAACGCCATCGATGCCGGCGCGAGCCGGATCGACGTCTTCACCGACGGCGGCGGGCGGCGGCGGATCGGCATCACCGACGACGGCGGCGGCATGACCGCGAAGGACCTCGCGCTCGCGGTCGAGCGCCATGCCACCTCCAAGCTCGACGACGAGGATCTGCTGCAGATCCGCACGCTCGGGTTCCGCGGCGAGGCGCTGCCCTCGATCGGCTCGGTGGCACGACTGTCCATCACCACCCGGCATGCCGGTGAGCCGCACGCCTGGGCGCTCACGGTCGAGGGCGGCGAGAAGTCCGAGATCATGCCGGCGGCGCTGGCGCATGGCACCCGTGTCGAGGTTGGCGACCTCTTCTATGCGACGCCGGCCCGGTTGAAATTTTTGAAGACCGACCGCACCGAGGCCGAGGCGATCCGCGAAGTGGTCAGGCGCCTCGCGATGGCGCGGCCCGATATCGCCTTCACGCTGGCGGGCGAAGAGCGCGCACCGGTGACCTGGGCTGCCGCGCTGCCCGGCGCGGCCGGACGGCTGACGCGGCTCGGCGACATTCTGGGCGCTGAGTTTCGCAGCCATGCCTTCGAAGTCCACGCCGAACGCGAGGGCGTGGTGGTCAGCGGCTATGCCGCAGCTCCCGCACTGACCAAAGCCAATGCGCTCGGGCAATATCTCTTCGTCAACGGCCGCCCGGTCCGCGACAAGCTGATCCTGGGGGCGGTCCGCGGAGCCTATGCCGACTATCTGCCGCGCGACCGCCATCCCGTGCTGGCGCTATTCGTCACGCTCGATCCGCGCGAGGTTGACGCCAACGTGCACCCGGCCAAGACCGAGGTGCGCTTCCGCAACGCCGGCCTCGTCCGCGCGCTGATCGTGCACGGGCTGAAGGAAGGCCTCGCGCGGGAGGGCCGACGCACGGCCGCCAACAGCGGTGAGAGCGCGTTGTCCTCGTTCCGGCCGGCCTTCACGCCCCCGCGCCCCGCAAGCTGGGACTGGCGGGCTTCGCCGTCCGCGCCCGTTGCGCCGATGCCATCATTTGAAGGTGCCGCCGCACCCGCTTTCGCAGAGCGCACGCAGGCCGCCTTCGACGTCGGCACGCCCAGTGCGGACGTGAGGATCGAGTCGCAGTCCATCAGCGACCTCGTCGACCGCCCGCTCGGCGCGGCGCGCACGCAGATCCACGAGACCTACATCGTCTCGCAGACCCGCGACGGATTGATCATCGTCGACCAGCACGCCGCGCATGAGCGCATCGTCTATGAGCGGTTGAAGGCCTCGCTGGCCGCGAACGGCGTGCAGCGGCAGATCCTCTTGATCCCCGAGATCGTCGAGATGGACGAGGCGACGGTCGAGCGCCTCCTGGAGCGCAGCGAGGAGCTCGCATCGTTCGGCCTCGCCATCGAATCCTTCGGCCCCGGCGCGGTCGCGGTGCGCGAGACACCCTCGCTGCTCGGCAAGACCAATGCGGGCGGCCTCTTGCGCGATCTCTCCGAGCACATGGCCGAATGGGACGAGGCGCTGCCGCTGGAGCGCCGCCTGATGCACGTCGCGGCGACCATGGCCTGCCACGGCTCGGTGCGCGCCGGCCGCAGGCTGCGGCCGGAAGAGATGAACGCCCTGCTCCGCGAGATGGAGGACACCCCGAACTCCGGGCAGTGCAACCACGGCCGGCCGACCTATGTCGAGCTGAAGCTGAGCGATGTGGAGAAACTGTTCGGGCGAAGGTGACGGTGCGTAGGGTGGATTAGCCGAAGGCGTAATCCACCTCTTCTGCTTCCGCGGAAAGAGACCTTGGTGGGTTACGCCTTCGGCTAACCCACCCTACGGCAGCGCAGCTACGGCCTCTTCAAAAACACGAACTCCGTGTCGTCATACGCCCGCCGCTCCAATTCCTCGTAACCTTCCGGCGTCGCGAACTGCGCGGCCTTCGCCTCCTCCACCACCAGCAGCGCGCCGGGCGTGAGCCAGCCGCCATCGCGCAAGCTTGCCAGCGCCTTCTCCGCAAAGCCCTTGCCATAGGGCGGATCGAGGAACGCGAGCGAGAACGGCTCGACGGGATGCGCGGGGCCGAGATCGGTCGCATCGCGGCGATAGACTTTCGTCACGCCGCCGAGGCCGAGCGACTCGACGTTATTGCGCAGCAGCGCCCGCGCTTCCGCGCCATTATCGACGAACAGCGTGAACTTCGCCCCGCGCGACGACGCCTCGATGCCGAGCGCGCCGGTGCCGGCGAAGAGATCGAGCACGCGCGCGTCTTCAATCGGATCGTCATAGGCATGCACGAGGATGTTGAACACGGACTCGCGCAGGCGGTCCGCCGTGGGGCGGATGTCGCGCGAGGACGGTGAGGCGAGATTGCGCCCCTTCAAACGACCGCCGACGACGCGCAAGCTAGTCCTCCTTCGGCGTCAGGTCGCGCTTGCCGTGATACCCGCGTTTCGGACGGCGCGGCGGGCCGTAGCCGTTGGCTTCCTCCTCGTTGCGCTCGCGCGCCTCCTCGCTGCCGGTGCGCTGCACCAGCACGCGGCGGCCCTTGCGGTCGTTGATCACCGCGCGCTTGCTGGCGGGCTTCGTCTCGCGCGGCGCGTCGTCGACGCGCGAGGCGGATTTCGAGGGCACGTCGAACTGCGCCCCCGACTTCTCGATCACCTTGTCGCCGAGCTGGTCGCGCAGCACGCGCGACTTGATCTCCTCGACCTGACCTTCGGGCACCTCGCCGAGCTGGAACGGGCCGTAGGAGACCCGGATCAGCCGGTTCACCTCGAGCCCGAGATGGGCGCAGACATTGCGCACCTCGCGGTTCTTGCCTTCGCGGATCGCGAACACCAGCCAGACGTTGGCGCCCTGGTCGCGCTCCAGCGTCGCTTCGATCGGACCGTATTTGACGCCCTCGACCTCGATGCCGTTCTTGAGCTCGTCGAGCTGCGCCTGGGTGACGTCGCCATGGGCGCGGACGCGGTAGCGGCGCAGCCAGCCGGTGTCCGGCAGCTCGAGCGTCCGCGCGAGGCCGCCGTCATTGGTGAGCAGCAGCAGGCCCTCGGTATTGAAATCGAGCCGGCCGATCGAGATCAGCCGCGGCAGGCCTTCGGGCAGATTGTCGAACACGGTCGGACGACCCTCGGGATCGTCATGCGTGGTCATCAGCCCGCGCGGCTTGTGATAGAGGAACAGCCGCGTGCGCTCGCGCTCCGGCAACGGCTTGCCGTCGACCAGAACGACGTCGTTCTTTGTAATGTCGAGCGCCGGCGAGTTGATGACGCGGCCGTTGACGGTGACGCGGCCCTGCGTGACCATCTCCTCGGCATCGCGGCGCGAGGCAAGCCCCGCGCGGGCCAGCGCCTTGGCGATGCGCTCGCCGGCCTTCTTCGGCTTCGGCTCTTCTTCCCGGCGCGGCCGCCGGTCGAAATCACGGTCGCGCTCGCGATAGGCGCCGCGGCCGCCGAAGGCGGGGCGTTTCTCGAAAATCCTGCTATCGTCTTCGTTTTCACGGCGCGGGCGATCACCGAAACGGCCTTCGCTGCGCGGATGCTCGTGCCAATCGGAACGGCCTTCCGACCGCTCGCGCGGACGATTGAATTTCGGCCGGTCACCGCCACGCCCGCCGCGGTCGCCATCGCCATCGCGACGGGGCCGATCGAATTTCGGACGGTCCTCGCGCGGCCGATCGAATTTGGGCCGCTCGCGGAACGGACGATCGCCCGATGTGCGATCGTCGCGCGAGCGCGAGAACCGCGGACGGTCCTCGCCGCTACCTTGACGGTCGTCGCGCTTCTGCCAGGGCTTGTCCTCGCCGCGATCACGGCCGCCGAAATCCTTGCGCGGGCCTTTGCCAAAATCCTTGCGCGGCGGACGATCGCCACGCGGACGGTCGTCGCGCTTCTGCCACGGCTTGGAATCGGAGCGCTCGCCACGATCGCGCGGGCGGTCGCTGCGGTCGGGTGCGCCCCGCGAGAACTTCCGCTCGCCGTCGAACTTGCGTTCCGGGCGGTCGCCACGCGGCGCATAGGGCTTCTTGTCGCCAAACTTTCTGTCACCGGTCCGGCCGGCGGGGCGGGAATCGTCGCGATCCCTGCGCGGCGGACGGTCGTCGCGGCCATAGGAGGGGCGATCACCGCGCGGCTTGAAGGGACGCTTCTCGCCATCACGCGAGGAGCGATCGGAGAACGGACGGTCGCCGCGCGGCTTGAAGCTGCGCTCGCCACGCTCCGCGCCGCCGCGGTCATCGCGCTTGAAGCGGGGACGGTCGGAAAAATCGCGGCGCGGGGCATCGCCCTCCTCGCGGCGGCGGAAGGGTTGACCCTCGCGGGGCGCGCGGCTGTCGCGGTCGCCACGGGGCGGGCGGCTGTCGCGATCGCCCCTCCCTTCGCTCTTGCCCTCAAAACCGCGCTTGGCGAACTTCTTCTCGGGGCCGCGCGCCTTGCCGGAACGGCCGCCTTTGGCCGGGCCTCGCCGGCCGCGGGAATCGTTGTCTTTGTCGCTGTCGCGAGGCATGAATAATCTCACTCAAGGGGGTGGCCGTTAGGCATTGTGCGCGCTCGTTCGGAGCCGCATGCCCAGGCAAAACCGGTAAGCACTTCTGCTGAAGGCGCAGCTACTAGCAGGTTTCTGGCGATGATACGAGGCTTGAAAGCCCCCTCCTTCATGGATTTGGCGCTCAGAACGGCCGAAAATGCCGGAAAAGCGGGCGAAGTTCCGATCGGGTGCGTGGTGGTCCGCAATTACGAGGTGATCGCCACCGCGGCGAACCGGACGCTGACCGATTATGACCCCACCGCCCATGCCGAGATCGTCGCGCTGCGCGAGGCCGCGAAAAAGATCGGCAGCGAGCGCCTGGTCGACTGCGACCTCTACGTGACGCTGGAGCCCTGCACCATGTGTGCGGGCGCGATCTCGTTTGCAAGGGTGAGGCGCCTCTATTACGGCGCCGCCGATCCCAAGGGGGGCGCGGTCGAGTCCGGCGTGCGGTTCTTCGCCTCCCCGACCTGCCACCACGCGCCGGACGTCTATTCCGGAGTCGGCGAGAGCGAGGCGGCGCGGCTGCTCAAGGAGTTCTTTCGCGAGCGGCGCTAGCTGCCTGCGAAAAACTCGCGCAGCGCCTGTGCTGTCACATCCGGGTTCTCCTCCGTGAGGAAGTGGCCGGAATCCACCGGCATGCCCACGACGTTCGTCGCCCATTGCTGCCAGGTGTCGAGCGGCGTCGCCGCGGCCTGTGCCACGCCGGCGTTGCCCCACAGCGCCAGCATGGGAATGGTGATCTTCTTGCCGGCTTCGAAATCGGCCTTGTCGAGGTCGTAGTCGAAATAGGCGCCGGCGCGATAGTCCTCGCACATCGCATGCACGCGGGCGGGATCGCGGAACGGGGCGATGTAGTGCTCGAGCGCGCGCGGGTCGATGGCATCCAGCGTCCTCGACCTGGTCTGGCTCGCCATCTTGAAGCGCAGGAAGAACTCGCCATTGCTCGAGATCAGCGTCTCCGGCAGCGGATAGGGCTGCGCCAGGAAGGTCCAGTGATAGATCTTCAGCGCGTAGGCGCGGTTCATCCGCTCCCAGTAATTATAGGTCGGCAGGATATCGAGCACCGCGAGCTTCGACAGCCGGCCGGGATGGTCGAGCGCGAGGCGATAGGAGACGCGGCCGCCGCGGTCGTGGCCGGCCAGCGCGAAGTGCACGTGACCGAGCCGCTCCATCACCTCCACCATCGCCTTGGCCATCGCGCGCTTGCTGTAGGGGATGTGCAGCGCATCGCTCTCGGGCATGTCGGACCAGCCATAGCCCGGCAGATCGGCGATGATCAGCGTGAAGTGCTTGGCCAGCTCAGGCGCGACCTGGTGCCACATCACATGGGTCTCGGAGAAGCCGTGCAGGAGCAGCAGCGGCGGGCCGC
>NZ_AJQF01000100.1:0-5548 GCF_000261705.1 Bradyrhizobium genomosp. III
GCCGAAGGAGGTGTTGATCCATTCGGAGGCAAAATCCGGATAAAGGTCGGCGAGATCGGACATCTTGTTGCATCCTTGAGAGGTCAGTCGGGGCCTGCCCCCGACACCTAAAATTGCGAAAACAACCCCATGCACAGTACCGGTATCATCATCGGGGTCAGTAAGCCCCGCGACTGATTACACATTCTGGGGTGCACATGTGGCCATCCGGTGACGACGACCGCGCCAAGCTAGCTCTGGACGAGCCCTCGCTCAGCCCTTGGCCTTCTCCGCCTCCACCGCCTGCCAGCCGATGTCGCGGCGGCAGAAGCCCTCGGGCCAGCTGATGCGGTCGACGGCCTGATAGGCGCGGGCCTGGGCCTCCGTCACGGTCTTGCCGAGCGCGCAGACATTGAGCACACGGCCGCCATTGGCGAGGATCGCGCCGTCCTTCTCGACCGTGCCGGCGTGGAAGATCTCGACGGTGTCCACCTTCGCCGCGTCATCGAGTCCGTCGATCCGCGTACCCTTCTGGTAGTCGCCGGGATAACCCTTCGCCGCCATCACCACCGTGAGCGCGGAGTCCGGATGCCAGCGCAGATCGAAATTCTTCAGCTGGCCGTCGCAGGCGGCGAGGAAGGCCGGCACGATGTCCGACATCATGCGCAGCATCAGCACCTGGCACTCGGGATCGCCGAAGCGGACGTTGAACTCGAACAGTTTTGGCCCCTGCGTCGTCAGCATGATCCCGGCATAGAGGATGCCGCGGAACGGCGTGCCGCGCTGCTTCATGCCTGATACCGTCGGCAGGATGATCTTGGCCATGATCGCGTCGTGGATCCCCGGCGTGACCAAAGGCGTCGGCGAATAGGCGCCCATGCCGCCGGTGTTCGGCCCGACGTCGTGGTCGAACACGCGCTTGTGGTCCTGGGCGGAGGCCAGCGGAATCGCCGTCTCGCCGTCGCACAGCGCAAAGAAGCTGATCTCGCGGCCCGGCAAGAACTCCTCGATCACGACTTCAGTGCCGGCCTCGCCGAAAGCGCCCTCGAACATCATGGCGATGGCGTCCTCGGCCTCGCGCACGGTCTTGGCGACGACGACGCCCTTGCCGGCGGCGAGCCCGTCGGCCTTCACGACGATCGGCGCGCCCGTGCTCTGCACGTAGGCACGCGCGTCATCGGCGTTGGTGAAGCGCTTGTAGGCGCCTGTGGGAATACCGAACTCGGTGCAGAGCGCCTTGGTAAAACCCTTGGAGCTTTCGAGCTGGGCGGGGATCTTGCTCGGGCCGAACGCCTTGATGCCGGCAGCGGCGAGATCGTCGACGAGGCCGGCCGCCAGCGGCGTCTCCGGCCCGACCACCACGAGCTCGACCTTGTTCGTCTTGCAGAAGTCGATCACCGCGGCATGGTCGGCGATATCGAGCGCCACGCATTCCGCCTCCCGCGCGATGCCGGCATTGCCGGGCGCGCACCAGAACCTGGTCACCAGGGGGGAAGCCGCGATCTTCCACGCCAGGGCATGTTCGCGGCCGCCGGAACCGAGCAGGAGAATGTGCATCGAAGGCTCAGAATGAAGGATTTGCTGGGGGCGGAGGTCGCACGAATCGGCTCGCGTCTCAAGGGGCTTGTCCCGAACTCCCCGCCATTCAATCTGCCCGTCATTCAGGGTACGCCCGCT
Organism: Bradyrhizobium genomosp. III; assembly: GCF_000261705.1. Classification (NCBI taxonomy): domain Bacteria; kingdom Pseudomonadati; phylum Pseudomonadota; class Alphaproteobacteria; order Hyphomicrobiales; family Nitrobacteraceae; genus Bradyrhizobium; species Bradyrhizobium genomosp. III. The sequence goes on from NZ_AJQF01000100.1 coordinate 1,657, forward strand.
CGGACCACGACTTTTCGCCGTGCGCACGATCAGGTACACGGTCTGCCGTCCCACAGCGCGCTTGCCGGGGCGGATCGTACAAGGGCTGATGGATGAACCCTGAGAAGCTGCAGCCGGGCGCTCCGGCCCTGGAGAAGGGACTGGACCTGTTGGAAGCGCTGGCGGGCGCGTCGCGCGGGCTCAGCCAGAAGCAGCTCGCCGAGTGCGTCGGCCGCTCCGTCAGCGAGATTTTCCGGATGCTGGTGGCGCTGGAGCGCCGCGGCTATGTCGCGCGGGACCCGGCGACCGGCGAATACACGTTGACGCTGAAACTGTTCCGGATCGCCTCGCAATTCCCGCCGACCGAGCGGCTGCTGAAGGCGGCGCTGCCGGTGATGGAGCAGCTCGCTTCCCGCGTGCAGTTGTCTTGCCACCTCACGGTGTTGCACGGCGAGCAGTTCATGGTGATTGCCCGCATCGAGCCGGAATGGTTGATGGGCTGGTCGGTCAAGGTGGGAGCAGTATTTCCCCTCACCCAGCAATACGCTTCTGCGAAGGTCCTGGCCGCATTTCAGCTCGAAGGCCGGCGCCAGGAGCTTGCCCATGTCATCGCTGAACACGATCGCATCAGCGCCAAGAAGGCGCTGGCAGCGCTCGACCGCATTTCCTCGGAGGGAGGAAACTTCTCCAATGACGACGGCTACACGCGCATCCTGGCCTATAGCTGCCCGATCATCGAAGCCTCCGGCCGCGCGGCCGCCGCATTGACCGTTCCACTGGTGAGGCAGGATCGGATTCCCGCGAACGAAGCCGACACCATTGCGGCCGAGCTGCGCAGCGCCGCCAGGATCGTTTCCGAGAAGATCGGCGGCGTCGCTTAAGCGACCGTGGTACCGCCGTCGACGACCCAGGCCGCACCGTTGACATGCGCGGCCTCGTCGGAGGCCAGAAACGCCACGATATTGGCGACATCCCGCGGCCGGCCATGAACAACCGCGCCGTTTCGGCGCAACGAAACGGCGTTATCGCGCGCCTGTCCCTCCAATTCCCGGATCATGCGCGACTCGATCGGTCCGGGGAGAACGGCATTGACCCTAATGCCGGTCCCGCTCACCTCGAGCGCCGCCGTCCGCGTCAGTCCAAGCACCGCGTGCTTGGACGCGACATAGCCGGCGAGCCCCGCACGCCCGCGGATCGCCGACGTCGACGCCGTATTGATGATCGCGCCCGCGCCACGTTGCGTCATTCGTGCAAGCACATGCTTGAGGCCGAGAAAGACCCCCTTCACGTTGACCTGCAGCAGCCGATCAAATGTCTCGTCGGGATATTCGTGGAGAGGAGCGACAACGCCCTCGATGCCTGCATTGTTGGCGAATATGCCGATCGGCCCCAACTCTGCTTCGACCGTTTCGACGAAGGCCGCCGTATCGAGGGCACTGGAGACATCGGCGCGGATGGCAAGCGCCCTCACGCCGGCGTCCTCGACAAGGCGCGCACTGGCGTTTGCCGCCACTTCATCGCGGTCGACGATCGCGACCGCAGCGCTCATCTGCGTCAACCTCAGCGCAATGGCCCGACCAATATCGCCCCCGCCGCCGGTGACGAGCGCCACCGGCCGCCGGTCATTTGCGGTCATGATTTCAGGAACTCGCAGCCGCCCTCCTCCAGAGGCCGCCAGGCCTCGGACGGTGCAATGGTCTTGACCAGCTTGTAGTAATCCCAGGGCTGCTTGGATTCCGCGGGCGTCTTCACCTCGAACAGATACATGTTGTGCAGCTTGCGACCGTCAGCCCGCACGCTGCCCTTGCCGAACAGGGGATCATCGGTCGGCAGCTTCTTCATTTGTTCGACGACGGCCTTGCCGTCGCTGGAAGCGCCGAGCGCATCGACCGCCTTCAGGTAATGCAGGGTCGTCGCGTAGGCACCGGCATGCAAAGCGGTCGGGTAGCGGCCGTTGTTGCGCGGTGCAAACCGTTTGGTCCAGGCGCGGGTATCCTCGTTCAGGTCCCAGTAGAAGGATTCGGTGAACTGCAGCCCCTGCGCGATCTTGAGGCCGAGCGAATGCACATCGCTCAGATAGAGCACCGTCGCAACCACGCGCTGGCCGCCCTGCGGAATACCGAACTCCACCGCCTGCTTGATGGAATTGATGGTGTCGCCGCCGGCATTGACCAACGCGATGATTTCCGCCTTCGAAGCCTGGGCCTGCAGCAGGAAGGAGGAGAAGTCCTGTGTATTGATCGGCGTACGCACCCCGCCGAGGATCTTTCCGCCGAATTTCTGCACGACATTCTTGATGTCGCCTTCCATGGCGTGGCCGAACGCGTAGTCCGCAGTCAGCAGGAACCAGCTCTTGCCGCCACTCTCGACCACCGCGCGCGCAACGCCCGACGAGAGCGCATAGGTATCGTACGTCCAGTGCACGAGATTGGGCGAGCAGGACTTGCCGGTCAGATCGGACGAGGAGGCGCCCGATACCAGCAGCGTCTTGTTGTTCTGCTGCACGACGCTGCGCACCGCGAGTGCGACGGCTGAATTCGGCGCATCGACAATGACGTCGACACTCTGGCGATCGATCCACTCGCGCGCGATGTTGGCGCCAAGATCGGCCTTGTTCATGTGGTCGCCGCTGATGACTTCGATCGGTCGGGTCATCTTGTGAGCCGAGGCCTGAAAATCCTCGACCGCCATTTTGGCTGCCAGCAGCGAGCCCGGGCCGGTGACATCGGCATAGAGGCTGGACATGTCCGTCAACACGCCGATCCGAAGCGGCTTTGCCTCCTGCGCCTGCGCACCGAGGCCCGTCATGCCCAACGCAAGGCCGCCGGCGCCGGCCAACAGTCGGCGGCGGCTTACACGATATTGTCCTGCCATGTCCGAACCCTCCCTTGCTTTGCCCGCGCTTTCCGCGCGCTATTAGCCGCCCGCACGTACATCGCGCGCAGGCTGATCTTTTGTTTACGGGGTAAGCCGCTCGATGAGCCGCCGGTCCTCGACCTCGAACCCGCCGCCATAGACGTCCGACACCATGAAATGCGCGCCGAGGATTTCCGGATTCAGTTCGGCGATGGGATCGTACGCGCTGGCGTGCAGGGTCATGGAGGCGCGGCCCGGCACCGGCTTGGAGTATTTCAATGGCGTGCGGCGATAGACGATGTCGGCATAGGCCGTGCCAAGCCGCTCGGGATGCGGCAAGCGGCGCACGTGGATTTCACCGGCCGGCAGCTCATCGCCGTCGACGATCCTGACGACCGGTGCGGACGCGTCAGGCGTGAAGGAGAAATCGGCAAGTGAAATGCCGCGACGACGGACCCACCCGGTGATTGATCCGTCCGGATGCTCATCGAAGGCGTAGTGGGTATCCTTCTTGGTGTAGCCGAACACCTCGCGCCCCGCGCAGATCCCCATGGGATCGCTGCAATACATGAAGATATGCGTCTCGGTGAACAGCCCGTTGTAGCGCACCGGCACCGAGATCATCAGATCGAACATCTCTCCGGCGTGCACGGCCAGGGAATGGCCGGGCGAGCGCATGAAGCGGAAAGCGACGCGATCGCTCGCGATCTCGAACGGCGTGTCGGCAAGCAGTGTTGAGACCTTGCCCGGGGCGACGCGGGTCATGATCTCGACGGTGCGCAAGGTGCAGCCCCACTCCACCGGATAGGCCGGCGAATAGGGCGGATTGACCCCGCTGTTCGGCTTGAGCCGGTATTCGCCAAACACGCGCCGACGCGGATCGTCGGGATCGGTGATCACATCGCTCATCGGCTCGGCTCGCTCTGTTTTTATATATGATTTTATAATTGCATATATGAAATTAAGGCTGAGTCAAGCCGCGGCTTTCCGACCGCATGCGAGGCTCGCACGGTCGCGCGAGCATGGCGGTCTCCGGCAAGGCTTCGGCTGGCAGCCT
>NZ_AJQF01000101.1:0-22771 GCF_000261705.1 Bradyrhizobium genomosp. III
TGCAGCGTCGCCACGTGCCTTGCGAACGCCCCACGGCCCGCAGCGGTGGCGGTGACCGTGGTCTGCGGCTTCTTGCCCACGAACGCCTTGTCCACCTGGACGTATCCCGCCTTCGCCAGGGTCTCGATGTGCGCGCCGAGATTGCCGTCGGTGGCGCCGGTCAGCTTCTTCAGCCGCGAGAACTCCAGCCCCGCTGTCGCAGGCAGCGCGTTCAGCGCTGCCATGATCTTCAGCCGCAGCGGCTGGTGGATGATGTCGTCGAGCTCCGCCACGGCTAGCCCCGCCGCATCCAGAGGGTACCCGCAATCAGCGCGCCGCCATTGACGGCCGCCATCCACGGCAACAGCGGTACACCCGGGATAGTGAAATATCCGATCAGCGTCAGCGCGATGATGGTCGCGCCGAGCGGTGCAAAGGCGTAGCCGAACCGAAGCCCCGCCGTCAGGTAGACCAGCGTGATGTAGACCTGCCAAAACACCGTTTGCTGGCGCGGCGAGAACCTGCCGAAATAGCAGCAGACGAGGCCGAAGGCGGCGATCAGCAGCAGCGCCAGCAGACTGCGCCTGTCGGACAGACGGATTCCGTTTCGCGAAAGATGATACGCGCCGAGAGCAACGAGGCCGAAGGCCGAGACGACGTAGAGTGCAAACCAGAAATAGAGCCCGTCATTCACCACGAACCAGCTGTTCCAATAATAGGCCCCGTAGCGCGGCCAGAACCAGATCAGGGCATCGTCGGCAAACGGCAGCACGGCCCACAGCAGCAGGACGAGGCCAGAGACCAGGTAGATCTGCGACCGCCGCACAGGACGAATGGTATTCTCGCGCTCGTTCAGCGCATCGGAAGCCCGCTTGCTGTCGGTCACGGGAGCGCTCCTTCCTGGGTCTTGGCTGCAGGCCGGTGGATGATGTCGTCGAGTTCGGGCATGCGCTAGATCCGCCGCATCCAGAGGCCGCCGAGGACGAGGCCACCGCCGTTGACGAAGGCCATCCAGAGCGGGAACGCCTCGCCGATGTAGAAGAAGCCGAACAGCGTCAGCGCGGTGATGCCGAGGCCGATCGCAACGAACGCGTAGCCGAACCAGAGCCCGGCGAGCGTGTAGAACAGCATGAAATAGATCGGCCAGAACGTTCCCAACTGGCGCGGACCAAAATGACCGACAACGCTGGTGACGAGATAGCCGAACGCGAAGAACAGTGCGAATACCAGGAACAGCCTGATGCCAACGCCGGCGCCAAAGGGGTGGCTTTTCGGATCGAACACGCGAAGTGCAATCAGACCACCGACGCCCAGTACGTCTACAGCAACCCAGGCGTAGACGGCGTAGATCGGCCAAAGCCAGGTCACGAGATTGGCTGCGAACACCAGGACGCCCCACCAGACCGCGGCGAGGCTCGCCAGCTCATAGAGCTGCGATTGCTTCACGCGCTGGACGATGTCGTCGATATCGGCCAGCGCTGCGGACGCCTCCCTGCTGTCGATCATGACTGCCCTGCCCCGCGCGTTGCCACGTCCTCGGCGATCACCGAGATCGCCTTCGGATGGGTGACGATGCCCATATGATTGATGCCGTCAATGACCTTGACGTCGACCGACGGCTTCACCGCCTGCACCACTTCAGCATATTTGTCCGAGATCATCATCTCGTCCTCGGCGCCGCCGAAGATGGTGATCGGACGTGTGGTTGCCGGAAGATCGACGCGATAGCCGCGCGTCGCGAAATTGCGCATCAGACGGTCGGAATAGGTCGAGGTGAGATACTTCGCCGAACTTGCCGGCACCGCGAAGGCGAGCACCGGAAGCTGCGCACAGCAGTCGATGCCGAGCTTGCGCAGGGCCGTCAGTCCCAGGAAACGTGGAATATCGGCACTGACCCAGCCACCGTTGCTCGGCCTGTTGGTCGGTGCGTCATAGCCGAGATAGGGCGCGAGCAGCACGGTGCGCACGAACATGTCCTGCATGATCGGCGTCGCGGCGACTCGCAGCGAGAAGCCGGCGCCGGCGGAATGGCCGATCAAGGTGAGCGGCAGGTCCGGCGCGGTCTTGCGAATTTCGGCGACGAAATCGACGAGATCGTCCTCGAGCTGGCCGACATAGCCGATATCGCCGCGGGTGCCGGAGCCGCCATGGCCGCGGATGTCGAGCGCCCAGGTCTCCACGCCGCGCGCGGCGATCGCGTGGGTCAGCGCATGGTTGACGGTGCCGCTGGAGCCGGACGAGCCATGGATGAAGATCGCGCCCCGGCCCGCCGCCGGGCCCCCGGAGCCATTTCCGTTCCGATGGGATCGGGCTCCGGATTCCTGTTTTGACGCGTTTTCTTCACGCGAACCGGCTTCCACTTCGCTTGAAAACGCTTTGGGCGCGTAGTGGCGATAGCCGATCCAGGTGCCGTCGCGGGCCTGGAAGCGCTCCAACGCAGGCAGGGTGGACCAGTCGATCCCCTTGGTGGAGTCGGAGACCGACCGCATCTCGGGCGGCCGCGCCAGCGGCGTTGCGATCATCACAGTCAGCATCAGCGCCACGCCGCCGACCGCACACAGGGCCCATTTCAGACCGCTCAAAACGCCGCGCAGCAACCGGATCGCCATGGCCTACTCCCTCAAATGCACCAATCAATAGAGAACTCTATAATACAGAGTACTCTTCAAAACAATCCCTGGATTGGCGCCGCGCCGCGAAAATCCTTAACGTCGGGTCTGACCCCAAAATGCCGAATCGTTTGCCGATGCCGCCTGCGGAACAACTGAACAACGCGTTTGAATTCACCGTCTCCGAGCTCTCCCAATCCCTGAAGCGGACGGTGGAGGATACCTACGGCCATGTCCGGGTCCGCGGTGAGATCTCGGGGTTCCGCGGCGCCCACTCCTCCGGCCATTGCTATTTCGCGCTCAAGGACGAGAGCGCCAAGATCGAGGCGGTGATCTGGAAGGGCGTGCACGGCCGGATGCGCTTCAAGCCCCAGGAAGGGCTCGAGGTCATCGCCACCGGCAAGCTGACGACCTATCCGGGCTCCTCGAAGTACCAGATCGTGATCGAGGCGCTGGAGCCGGCCGGCATCGGCGCGCTAATGGCGCTGATGGAGGAGCGCAAGAAGAAGCTCGCCGCGGAAGGGTTGTTCGACGAAGCGCGCAAGCAGCTGCTGCCGTGGCTGCCGGAGGTGATCGGCGTCGTGACCTCGCCGACCGGCGCCGTGATCCGCGACATCCTGCACCGGCTGGAGGACCGCTTCCCCCGCCGCGTGCTGGTGTGGCCGGTGAAAGTTCAGGGCGACGGCTCGGCCGAGCAGGTCGCGGCCGCGATCCGCGGCTTCAACGCGATTGCCCCGGGCGGCAAGATTCCGCGGCCCGATGTGCTGATCGTCGCGCGCGGCGGCGGCTCGCTGGAAGACCTCTGGTCGTTCAACGAGGAGATCGTGGTGCGGGCGGCAGCCGAGAGCATGATCCCGCTGATCTCGGCGGTGGGGCACGAGACCGACATCACGCTGATCGACTTCGTCGCCGACAAGCGCGCGCCGACGCCGACGGCGGCGGCCGAGATGGCGGTGCCGGTGCGCAGCGAATTGTTCGTCGAGGTCGCCGACCTCGGACGCCGCACCCGCGCCTATTGGCAGCGCGCCCAGGAAAGCCGTCGCAGCGAGCTGCGCGCCGCCGCCCGCGCGCTGCCCGCGGCCGGCGATCTGCTGGCGATTCCGCGGCAGCGGCTGGATTCGGCAGGAAGCGCCCTGCCGCGCTGTCTCAAGGCCAACACGCACGCGCATTTCCGCCGGTTTACCGCCGCAAGTTCAAAGCTGACGCTGCGGGTGCTGCACGGCCAGATCACGCAGGCCGACCACCGCCTCACCGTGTGCGGCGAGCGGCTGGGTCTCTCCGCACGCTCGCTGTTGCGTCGTCGACGCGACCGCTTTGCCGGACTCGAGGTTCGCTTGCGTGCCTCGAAGCTCTCCAATGCGCAGGCGCAGCGCAACGCCATCGCCCGGCAGCGCGAGCGCACGCATCGCCTCAGCGAGCGCGCCGGCCGCGCGCTCGTCACCTTGCTGCAGCGGCTAGAGGCCCGCGTCGAGAACAGCGGCAAGCTGCTGTCGGCTTTGTCGTATCGCAGCGTGCTCGCGCGCGGCTTTGCGCTGGTGCGGGACGAGGCGGGACATCCGCTGCATGCGGCGGACAGCATCGGGCCGAATGCGCGGCTCGAGATCGAGTTTGCCGATGGCCGTGTCGGAGCAACGGCGGACGCGGATCGGCCGGCGCCAACGGCAAAGCGCGCGCCAGCGCAGCCAAAGTCGGCTGCGGCGGACGCAAAGCCCGCGCCGAAGCGCGTGGCCAAGCCGGTGGATCAGGGCAGCCTGTTCTGAGGTGTGAGAACGGCGCTCCACTCTCGGTGTCATTTCCCGCGAAAGCGGGAATCCAGTACGCCGCAGCTTCTCGATGACTCACGGCCGCCTCGGCGTACTGGATCGCCCGGTCAAGCCGCGATGACAGCGATTGTGTGGGACGCGCGTGTATTCCCAAGCATCATTGCGAGGAGCTCGCGACAAAATTGCGTAGCAATTTTGCGCTGAAGCGACGAAGCAATGACGGAGCATGTGGGGACAGCATGCCCCTACCGACACGACAATCCCGCATCGATCGTGGTCCAGAAGCCGCAATGTTCCGGCGCACGCTGTGGCGCGCCGGCGTGGGCCTCGTACAGGAAGATCGCGACGGTGAAGACGGCCAGTACGGAGGCGAAGAGGACGATGCGCATGAGGACTGCGTTTAATCGACATCGTGGTCGAACTAAGGCGTCGTCACGTGCTGAAACCGGCGCCGCATGCGATCCGTAGATTCCCGGTCGGCCATCAAGTCCGTGCAGGGCGGTGGTCGATGCGGGGCTGTCCGCCTGAATTGTTCCTCGGGCGGCCCCGCTTCCGCCTTCGCTTCGACCGAGCTACGGCGCGACAAGTCCGCTCATCCGAGCTAGCGCGCCAGCCACTGCGCGACGTCCTTCTGCGACTCCGCGCGCGCCTCGGCATCCGTGCCGAGATGGCCGCGCTCGGGCACGGCGGCATCGTTGCTGCCGCCGGCTGCGTGCAGCGGCGTGTTGGCGCGGTCGAAATCGTGATAGGCGCCGGGATAGACCACGATGCGTGCGAGCGCGCTGCGGCCATGCGCGCCCTCGACCATCTGGCGGCAGGCCGGCGGCGAGGAGACATCGTCATTGGCGCCGATCAGCACCAGGGTCGGCACCCGCGTGCTCCAGCCGAGACCGGCGGAGATCCGGCAGTCCGGATAGAACGCGATCGCGGCGCGGAAATCCGGCTCCAGGTCACGCGCCGCGCCCTGCGGCCGCACGGCCCACAGCAGCGCGCTCGCGCCGTTGGCCCAGCCCATCAGGCTGACGCGATCGCGCGCCACCCAGGACTGCTTCATCAGCCAGGCGCGCGATGCTGCGACGTCGGTGACGCGCTCACGCCGCGCCTTGACGTGCATCTCCTTGACGCGGCATTGCGGCCCGAGCTCGCGCGAGCCGTAGCTGTCGGGCAGCAGCACGGCATTGCCTGCCCTGAGCAGGCGCTCGGCCCAATCGCGGTAGCGCGGCAGCACGGGATCGGAATGGCTGCCGAGGCCGCCGCAGCCGTGCAGCGCGACCACGGCCGGAAACGGCCCCGGACCTTCAGGCTTGTAGAGCTGCGCGTGCAGCACGCCGGACGCCAGCGGAATGTCGACCGGCTGCGGCGCCGGCGCGGCACGCGCGGCCGACATCAGCAGCATCAGGAACAGGGTGGTCAGTCGAAGGCGCATCGGACTCTGCCAAAGGAGATGCCGGAACCAGCGATCCTTCGCCCAAGCACTATCACGCGGAAACGGCGGCAAAACATCACAAACCGGTGGGTTTACCGGGCGGACAAGCCACCCTATCTATGCTACATCCCGTCCAACACATCGTGCCCTCCAGTTTCCACGGAGCGGCCTTCCACGGAGACTTTCGACCGTGCTGAACAAGTTCGGCCCCTCGGGCCATGGCGAAGCGCAAGTGCAATATCTCGACGGGGACTTCCGCGTGATCTCGCCGGGGACCTTCGTGCGCTGTGCCATCACCGACACGCGGATTCCGCTCGACGAGCTGAAGTACTGGAGCGTGGATTTGCAGGAGGCCTACGCCACACCCGCCGCCGTGCTGCAGCGGCATTTCCCCGGCGCGCCGAAACCGCAGCAATGAGCTTTCCGCCCTCCTAGGGTGGGCAAAGGCGCAAAGCGCCGTGCCTACCATCTCTCCATGACCGCGATGGACAAGGTGGGCACGCGTTGCTTTGCCCACCCTACGAGAGCGAGTTCGTGGCGTCGTTCTGCTATTGCTGCTCGTGACCATCCGCACCCACACAAGTCTTGATCGCGCTCTTCCTGGCTTCGCCGACGACCTTCTGATCAATCGCCTGCTTCAGGCAATCGAGCCGCGCCTGCGCCATGCAGAGCTGCAGCTGGTCGCGCTTGTCCTGCCCCTTCAGGCTCGCCGTCGTGGCAAGGCACGTCACGCGCTTGGTCGCGGGAACCGGCACCGTGCTGGTTGGCGCAGCGGGAGAAGCCGCAGGCGGCGTTTGTGCGAACACGGGCGCAACCATCAGACACACAAGGCTGGCGGCAACGGTCGCAGACGGCAGTTTCATCGAATTCTCCTGATCGTCGGGAACCGATAGGCGTTTTGCGATGAATGTCGCCTGAATGGCAGGCTTGCTGCAGGTTGGGCAAAGCGCAGCAGTGCGGCAGGCACGAGCGGTGCAGCTTTTGCACATCATCGGGATGAGGTGATGTTCGCATGCACCTGAACTGCGAGTCTCACAGAGGAAAAAATCTCCATCGTGCCGATCCGCGTTGCATCGAAGAATACTTGCACTCCGTAGTTAGTCATTTCGCGTTGTGGTTGGATTCTTTGTCGCGATCCGGCGCCCTTAAGTTGTTTGACGAAGTCTTGTTGAAACAGAGAGCTGCTACAGTATTCATTAGGTAATTGGCCCTGTTCCTTTTATCGCACAGACAATCAGGTCAACCAAACGGCCCTCGAGCTTTGGAATTGGCGCAGTCTGTGAACGGGCTCATATCGAAAGAGCCATCTGACGGGCTACGATCACCTCGAAAATTTGCGGTGGAATATCTGTAAATCGAGAGTCAAACGATGGGGGTGATCATGCCCACCATATTGGACCTGCTCTATCGTGAATATTGTCGCGCCCGTCTCGCTGAAATGCGCAAACAGCTTCTGATCGCGGCTGAACGCGCCGAAGCTCTCGAAGCGCATCATCATCCTGCGGATCAGGTTGACGATGAGAGGACGGACGCACATCGCAAGACCGGTCTCGGCCTGCCGCATTGAAGTGGCCCGCAACCGGCGATCTCTCCCGCGTAGCAGTGACCAAGCAATTGGCAACAGTTTGGGAGTGAACAATGAATACGCCCGAATGCTATACCGTCGTGGTGGCCTGCGTCTCGTGCCTGACCATAATTGGATTAATGGCCGTTGGGGCGTGGTGAGCATGACTGATTGCCGAGCCGCAATACCGGTTCGCGTGAAGAAGACGCGTCAAGAACGGGAATTCAGAGCTCCGGTTCTGCTCATCAGAACCGAAGCTCCAAAGCGCGATGCGATTAGGATGAATCGTCATCGCGCTTTGGGTTGGTTTAAGCATGATCTTTTCGGAAAACCGCTGCGCACTTTTCCGGATTATGCTCCAGGTCCGGATGTCAGCTTCCGGGCGGGGTATACGAAGAACGCAGCTTCGCCGCGTTCTGGCGAACCTGCTTGATCTCGTCCTGCGTGAACAACCTGGTCAGTTTCACATTCTGCAGGGTGCCGGCGGTGACGGTCAGGCCGGAAATGGCCGGCGCCGCACCCGGATCAGGCACATCGAAAATCACCAAAACGCCTGGGCCGTCGGCCGCAACGCTGTACATCGAAAGCAGCTTTCCGCCGGCCGCTTCGATGAGCTTTCGTGCCGCCTCCTGGCGATCGGTCGTGGGATTCTCCAAAATGGCATTGAGAGCGCGTGGGGTGTACTGTCCGGTGAGGCAAAAATGCATGGCATGTTCTCCTCTGGTTTTTTGGCAATGATTCTCCCTGCCGTTCCGAACTGATCGTTACGGCCGCTGCATCTGAAGTGATGAAGGTACTGCCCGCCGTGGGCATAAACGCCGCCGATGATTTCCGGGAGGTCGGCACGTCCCGGTGACGGCTCTGATGGAAGGCTACATCAACTCCCTAACGTGCGGAAGAGAATTCATCAGCCGCGACATGTCGCCCGATCAGTTATCGAATACCGCATGGCGATGGATGAATTGTTCTTCCATCCTTTGCTCTTTGGCTACGGCGGACTAGCTTGCCCACCCAACGAGATCATCGCCTGCTGAACCGCCGCTCGCGCGCCTTGTAGAGATGATCGCTGATCAATTGCCGGAGCGCTGCCGGATCATCGAATTCGAGCTGCACGGTGAACGGCACGATGCTGTCAGGCACGCCTTCACGGCCGCGGAGGCGCGCGAGATCCTTTTCCGTCGTCACCAGTGTGTGCTGCTCGCGCTGCGCCTCCGCTGCGAGAGCTGCGATCTCGTCGTTTGAAAACATGTGGTGATCGGCGAAGGCGCGCGTGCGCGCGACCTCGATGCCGCAGGCGCGCAAGCTGCGGAAAAATCGTTCGGGATCGCCAATGCCCGCGAATGCGAACACCGGCTTGCCCAAAAGTCTTGCGACCGACCCGGCGTCCGGCTTCAGGCGCGCACGCAGCTCCGGCTTGTCGCGCTTGGCAAGCTCGGTCGCGACATCGTTGGCGGCGCGGCCGTCGCCGATCAACACCAGCGCGTCGGTGCGCGCAAGCTGCGCCTTCAGCGGCGCGCGCAGCGGGCCGGCAGGAAATACCTTGCCGTTGCCGAGCCCACGTTCGCTATCGATCACGATCAGCGAGGTGTCCTTGACCAGGCGCGGGTTCTGAAAGCCATCGTCCATCAGGATGACGGTGGCGCCTTGCGATTTGGCGAGCGCGACACCCTCGAGGCGGTCCCGCGCGACAGCGACCGGGACGTCGCGCGCCATCATCAAGGGCTCGTCGCCGACGTCGGAAGCGGTGTGGCGCGCGCGGTCGACCATGACCGGGCCCTTCAGCCGTCCGCCATAGCCGCGACTGAGAACCACCGGCGTCTCGCCGAGCTCCCGCAAAAGCTTCGTCAGCGCCAGCACGGTCGGCGTCTTGCCGGCGCCGCCGACGTGATAATTGCCGACGCAGATCACGGGGATGCCGGCATCCACGCCTTTGCGCAGCATGCGCCGTTCGGTGATCGCGCCGTAGAGCGCTCCGAGCGGCCATAACGCGTACGACTGGAGGGAACGTGGCCGGTACCAGAAGGCCGGCTCACGCATTGGCGGCTCCCATCTCGATCCGCAGCTGCAGCAGATACGGCTCGAGTGCGATCATGGTGCGATCGAGCGCGCCGCCGAGCTCCTCGACCACGCCGCTGCCTGCGCGCTGCATCTTGTCGCGCAAGGTGGGATCGGCCAGCAGCTGGCCGAGCTGCTTGACCAGCGCCTCCTGCGTGTCGGTCTGGCGCGCACCGCCGCTGCCGTCGAGCGCCTCATAGACATCGGCGAAGTTGAAGACGTGTGGGCCATGTACGATCGCGGCCCCGAGCTTGATCGCCTCGATCGGGTTCTGCCCGCCATGACGGATCAGCGATCCGCCCATGAACACGATCGGCGACAGCCGGTAGAACAGGCCGAGCTCGCCCATGGTGTCGGCGACATAGATATCGGTGGTCGCGGTCGGAAGCTCCTCGCGCGAGCGCAATGCCGGCTTCAGGCCTGAGGCCGTGATCAGGCCGGCGATCGAGGAGCCGCGATCGGGATGCCGCGGCACGATCACGGTGAGGAGCTGCGGGAAGAAGCCGGAGAGGCTGCGATGCGCGGCGACCAGCAACTCGTCCTCGCCCGGGTGGGTCGAGGCCGCGACGATGATGGGGCGCCCGCGCGTCATCGCCATCAGCCGTTCGAGCTTGGCGGGATCGGCCGGCGGCGCCGACACGTCGAGCTTGAGGTTGCCCGTGGTGACGACGTCGCGGCCGCCGAGCGTGGAGAAGCGCTCGGCATCGGTCTTCGACTGCGCAAGGCAGATGTCGAAACGCGACAGCAGCGCCGAGATGGTGCCCTGCATGCGCCGCCAGCGCGGGAAGGAGCGCGGCGACATCCGCCCATTGATCAGCACCATCGGCACCCGGCGCGTCGCGCCCGCCAGGATCAGGTTCGGCCACAGATCGGATTCGATGAACAGCGCCAGCGACGGCTTCCAATGATCGAGGAAGCGCGCGACATAGCGCGGCGAATCATACGGCACGTATTGATGGATGACGTCGGGCGGAAAGCGCTTTGCGACCACGGCGGCCGAGGTGACGGTGCCCGAGGTGAGCAGGATGCGTAAGTTGAGATCGCGCAGGCGCTCGATCAGCCCCGCCGCGGCCAGCACCTCGCCGACACTGGCGCCGTGGATCCAGACCAGCGGACCATGCGGCCGCACGTCCCGGGACAGGCCGCGCCGCTCGCCGACGCGCGCGGGATCCTCCTTGCCCTGCTTCAGCCGCCGCTTGATCAGCGCCGGCGCAAGCGGCACCAGGCCGGAGGCCAGGCGCCGGTACATCCTCAGCGTGATCGGCAGCGCAATGGGCAGCGATTTAGGCATCTTCCGGTCCCGGGCGGCCGAGTTGCGCATAGGCGCGGCGGGTCGCCTCGTTCAACGTGTCTTCCAGCTCCTGCCGCAGCGCTTCCATCATGGCGGCGTCGGCGTCCGGCGGAACGTGGATTTCCTTGATGCCGACCAATGCGCCCCGCCCGAATGGCAAATTGATGGTGGTGCGGTCCCAGTTCTTGAGCCGGACGAAGCGGCTGGTCGCCATCGCGAAAGGCATGATCGGCCGCCCCGATTCCCGTGCCAGCATGATGATGCCGAGCCCGGCCACGCGCGAGCGCTTGGGGACATCGGCGGTCAGCGCGACATTACAACCGGTCTGGAGCGTGCGCACCATTTCCTTGAAGGCGCCGACCCCGCCCTTGCGGTGGAAGGCGCCGCCATGATCGCCGGAACCGCGGATGGTGCCGATGCCGAGCCGCTCGGCGGCGATCGCATTGAACTCGCCGTCGCGGTGGCGGGAGATCAGGACCTTGGCGCGATAGGAAGCCTTGTTCTGGTTCTTGATGAAGGGCGTGAGGAAATGCTGGCCGTGCCAGAACGCGAAGATCGCAGGGAGCTGCGGCTCAACCTGCGCATAGACGTCGGGCGGATCCAACGTGAATTTGTTGGTCCGCCAGACCAGACGCAGATATTCGGCCGCCAGGACCCCGACGGCACGCTGAACGAAGCTGCTTCGCAGCGTATTGCGAAGCAGTTTTTTCAACGCGCCGGTTCTTGATTCGGGTCGAGCAACCGGTGGAGATGGACGATGAAATAGCGCATCTGCGCGTTGTCGACCGTGCTCTGCGCCTTGGCCCGCCAGGCGGCATGCGCGGTCGCATAATTCGGATAGAGGCCGACGATCTCGACGTCGTCGAGATTCTTGAAGACGTTCTGCTCGAGATCGACGAGCTCCCCGCCGATGACGAGGTGAAGCAGTTGTTGCGGGGCACTATCTGGCATGAGTTCTGTTCCTAGCGGGCTGCCCGGCAAAAGCAGTGTTCGACGAGCACGACGAAAAGCGCTTTAGGCCAAGGGACGGTTTCGAAAATGCGCGACAATGCCCGCATGACGATCGCGTCCCGCTGCCACCAGCACCCCGTGCGCCACTTCCCGGCGGTTATAGAGGATGGGTTCTCCGGAGAGGTCGCTCATCCTACCATTGGCTTCCTGCACGATCAAATCGGCCGCCGCAAGGTCCCAATCATGGCTGTTGCCCCCCGCAAAAGCCGCATCCAGCGCGCCGTGGGCGACCCGGCACAGGCGTAGCGCGAGCGAGCCGATTCGCGGATGCAGCTTGATCTCGCGGCCGGAGCTGTTGAGCCGTTCGACCATGGGTTTCGGGCCGGCGACACGGGAGAAGTCGAGCGCCGATCCGGGCGAAGCCTGCACGGCTGCGCCGTTGAGCGTGGTGCCCTGGCCGCGTGCGGCGAAGAAGAACTCATCGGTCGTCGGCGCGAACACCGCGGCCAGCACGGGCGCGGCATCCTCGACCAGCGCGACGCTGACGCACCAATCGTCGTGGCCGTTGAGGTAGTTGCGCGTGCCATCGATGGGATCGACGATCCAGGTCAGCCGCCGCGACAGCCGGGCCGCATCGTCGGCGCTCTCCTCCGAGAGCCAGCCATAATCCGGCGTCGCACTGCGCAAGCGCGTTTCGAGCAGGTCGTTGACGGCGATGTCGGCTTCCGAGACCGGCGAGGACGCACCCTTGGTCCACTTCTTCAGCTCGGTGCGGAACATCGAGTGCGCCAGCGCGCCCGCTTCCCGCACCGTGTCCTGCAGCAGCGCCGCATCGCGCGTCAGGATGGTTTCGCCCGGGGCGTTCGCCTCAACGTCCGCCAAGCGTCAATCCCTCGATGCGCACCGTCGGCGCATTGATGCCGTAGCGGAACTCGAGATTGTTCGCGGGCTGCATCGACTTGAAGATCTCGAACAGATGGCCGGCGATCGTCACCTCGCTGACGGGATAGGTGATCTCGCCGTTCTCGATCCAGAAGCCGGAAGCGCCGCGGCTGTAATCGCCGGTGACGCCGTTCACGCCGGAGCCGATCAGATCGGTGACGTAGAAGCCCTGCTTGATATCGGAGATCAGCTCGGCCGGCGTCGGCGTGCCGGGCTCGAGATGCAGATTGTACGGCCCGGGCGACGGCGAGGAAGAAACGCCGCGGTGGGCATGGCCGGTGGTGGCAAGGCCGAGCTCGCGCGCAGTGGCGCAGTCGAGCAGCCAGGTCGTCAGCACGCCCTCGTCGATCAGCGCGATCTTCTTCACGGCAACGCCTTCGGCGTCGAACGTCTGCGAGCGCAGGCCGCGCTTGCGCAGGGGATCGTCGATGATGCGGATGTTCTTCGCAAACAGCTGCTGGCCGAGCTTGTCCTTGAGGAAGCTGGTCTTGCGCGCGATCGAGGCGCCGTTGATGGCGCCGACGACATGACCGACCAGGGAGCCGGCGACGCGCGGATCGAACACGACGGGCACCTTGCAGGTCTCGACCTTGCGCGGATTGGAGCGCGCCACGGTGCGCTCGCCGGCGGAACGGCCGACGATCTCCGGCGACAACAGGTCTGCGCCATGCGGCGCCGAGGTGAAGTCGTAATCGCGCTCCATGCCGGTGCCTTCGCCCGAGATGGCGGTGGCCGAGATGCCCTGGCTGGAGCGCAAATAGGAGCCGTGGAAGCCGGTCGAGGTGACCAGCACCATGCCGCCCATGCCCGCGGACGCCGAAGCGCCGCCGGATTTGGTGACGCCCTTCACGGCGAGCGCGGCAGCTTCGGCCGCGAGTGCGCGGCGCTCGAGCTCGCTGGTGGCAGGCACATCGGGATCGAGCAGATCGAGATCGGGGAAGTCGCGTGCGAGCAGCGCGGGATCGGCGAGCCCGACATATTTGTCGTCGGGCGCAACGCGCGCCATCGCGACCGCGCGTTCGGCAAGCTTGGTCACGGCATCGCCGCTGACGTCGTTGGTCGAGACCACCGCCTGGCGCTGGCCGACCAGCACGCGCAAGCCGACGTCGTCACCCTCGGAGCGCTCGGATTCCTCGACGCGTCCGTCGCGCACCTCGACGCCTTGCGAGACGCCGCGCACCGCGACCGCGTCGGCCGCATCCGCGCCGGCGCGCTTGGCCGCCTCCACCAGCCGCTGCGCCAGATCCGACAAGGCGGACTGGTCGAACAGGTCACGGCTGGCCTTTGACCCCTTGGCGGAATCCTTGGACGAAAGCGTCGAGCTTGCGGATGGTGAAGAGTTCACGAACGAAATCCTGTTGGGGCGGGGGTTCGGGACCGGAACCCACAGATGTGCCCTGATCGCGCGGACTTCAAGCATTTTCAGCCCGCCAAAAGCTCAGATTCGCACCTTTGGCGCAACGTCTCGTCAATCATGCGCGCCAAGGTCTTGTCAATCATGAGCAGCAGTGACGGTGGGTTAACCAGCCTTTTTAAGCGGTTTCGGAAAGCCGCGCGCTAAGGTCCTCGCATCGACCGGGAACATAATCCCGGCGGGGAGAACTAAAGCCGTGAGGCGTCAAACAGCAACATGCGGGGTCGCTCCCGCCGGGTCGAGCCGCTCTCTGCGGCTCGACCCCCTTTCCCTTCCGGTCCGCTTCGATGCGCACGATCCGCGCGCCGACGGACATGTCAGGCAGATCGAGCTTCATCGCGAACGCGTCGTGCTTCGCCGTGCCGTTCGCGGCATGCAGATGGCGATCAACGTCCGCGTCAGCGACTTCACAGGCGTCGCACTGCGCGGCAATGACGAAGCGCAGGCCATCGTGCTGGTGCATCGCGATCCCTCGCTCTCCGTTCCGCTGCTCGTCGGCGCGGAAGGCGACGAGCTCGTCGAGGCCTTGGCGATCTGGAGCGAGCTGTTCGCGCTTCCGCAGCTCGACGAAGGTGCGCGCAAGCCCGCAGCCCGCCGTCGCCGCGCCAATGCCATCCGCGCCCGCCGTCCGAAATTCCTGATGCGCCGCCGCGTTGCGATGGCGCGCGAGCTGTCGGTTCATCGCGAAGAACGCGAGATCATCGCGAGGAATTAGACGGCATTCACAGGTGCCGCAGGGTGGGCAAAGCGAAGCGTGCCCACCTTATTTGTCAATCATTGAGAGATCGTGGGCACGGCGCAAGGGCGCCTTTGCCCACCCTACGGCAGCTACGCCGCCCGCATCACCGCGTCCACCAGCAACCCCGCAAACAGCAGCGCTCCCGCATATTTGTTCGACTTGAACAGGCGCAGGCACAGCTCGGGATCGTCGATCCGCAAGCGCACGATCTGCGACGCCAGGTGCACGGCGAAGGCGATCAGCCCGAGCCAGGCCGGCCAGCGAGCATCGCCTGAGGCCAGCGCGACGCCGATCAACATCACAGCGAGCCCGTAGAACAGGATCAGCGCCTGGTGCGTGTGCGCGCCGAACAGGCGCGCGGTGGACTTGATGCCGATCAGCGCGTCGTCGTCGGCGTCCTGATGCGCGTAGATCGTGTCATAGCCGATCACCCATGAAATCGCGCCGGCATAGAGCACCATCGCGGTGACGTCGATGCGGCCGAAGGTGACGGCAAATCCCATCAGGGCGCCCCAGGAGAAGGCAAGCCCGAGCACGATCTGCGGCCACCAGGTGATGCGCTTCATGAAGGGGTAGATCGCGACGATCAGGAGCGAGGCGATGCCGGTCAGGACCGCGAAGCGGTTGAATTGCAGCAACACGACGAGACCGATCACGGCCTGCGCGATCATGAAGGCCAGCGCCTGCTTCGTGCTCACCTGCCCCGAGGGCAGCGGCCGCGAGCGAGTGCGCTCGACCTTGGCGTCGAGGTCGCGGTCGGTGATGTCGTTCCAGGTGCAGCCCGCCCCGCGCATCACGAAGGCGCCGATGAAGAACAGCACGATGGTGAGCGGCAGCCCGCGGACGTCATGCGCCATGCCGCTCGCGAGCGCCGCCGACCACCAGCACGGCATCAACAGCAGCCATGATCCGATCGGACGATCGAAGCGGGACAATCGCAAATAAGGCCGCGCCCATGGCGGCGCCAGCGTATCGACCCAGTTGCCGGTGGAATCGGCAACGCGGGCGGATGTGCTAGTGCCCAGTTTTCGAAGTTCGTATTCCATCGCGGCGTATCCGGTACGAACTTCGAAAACTACAAGGGCACTAGCAAGAAATTATAATTCACGTGCCGCTTGTCGATTTGAAGTTCCTATGAGGATCTCGCGGCAAGCACCGTAGGAACTTCAAATCGGCGGCACGTGTATCATCGGGTCAGGACGTTGCCGTTGAGCGTGTCGAAGGTGCTGCCGCCCTTCTTGCCGGCATTGGCCTCAGGCGCCGAGCCTGAACCGAGCACCTCGCTCAGCGACGGGCCGGCCGGACCGCGCGGCTGGTTCTGCATCTGCTGCGCGACGTTGCAGACCTTCGTCGCCATGGCCTCGGTATTCTTGTGACCGTCCTTCATCTGCGCGCCGATCTGCGCCGGGATTCCGCATTTGGCGGCGTGGGACTCGATGTACTTGATCATCTTGGTCTCAGCCTGGCTGAAATTGCGGATCAGCTTGCAGGCTTCGTCCGGCGGCGCATGACGGTCGCTCGCGGCCTTGATCAGCTTGCCGCGCTTCTCGGCTTCCTCGCGCAGAGGAATGAAAGCCTTCATGCAGTCCTCGCCGGGGCCGCCCTGGGTCGGCGGGGCCGCGCTGAACGCGCCAGCGCCGCCGACGGGCGCGGCGCCATTCACGGGAAAGGACGATTGCGGTGCCGTGCCGACCGAAGCGGTCGGCGCCGAGCCGTTCACCGGGGGAAACGCGGAACTGGTGGCGGCCTGGTTCGGCAGCGGCGCCGGGAAGGCGCTTTGCGCATAGGCGCCCGCGGTGCTCAGGGTGACCATGGCGGCAGTGATCGGAACCATCAAATGACGGATCATCAGGATAGTCTCTCCGGCAGGAGCTACGGGGTTCAGCGTCTTCCCAATTGAAGCGCAACCAGCGTGTTCGCGTTTTTACGATTCCCGCCGGCGCTTAACAACCCGTTGAATAGGGCAAGAGCGCGGCGCGGGGACGCACCATTTCGGCAATATTTACCCCCGGAATGGCTGCTTTCGGTTAAGAACGGCCCCAAATCGGACCCCTGAACGATGCCCTCCCACGATTTTCGCGCTCCCCGCCTGTTCGTCGACGCTCCTCTTGCCCAGGACGCCAGGATCCCGCTCGACCGCGACCAGAGCAATTATCTCGGCAATGTGCTGCGGCTTGCTGCCGGGGCCGAGGTTCTGGCCTTCAACGGCCGGGACGGCGAGTGGCAGGCCGCCATCGAAGGCCGCAAGCGGCCGGACGGTCTCGTGATGCTGCAGCAGACCCGGCCCCAGGACCGACTGCCCGACGTCGCCTACGTTTTCGCCCCGCTCAAGCATGCCCGGCTGGATTACATGGTCCAGAAGGCCATCGAGATGGGCGCCGCCGCGCTGCAGCCGGTCCTGACCCGGTTCACCCAGGCCTCCCGGGTCAACACCGAGCGGATGCGCGCCAATGTCGTCGAGGCGGCCGAGCAATGCGGCATTTTGAGCATCGCCATGGTCGCCGAGCCGGTGCCGCTGGAGCGGTATCTCAGTCAGCGCCCTGCGGGCCGCCTGCTGATCTTCTGCGACGAGGCGGCGGAGGTGCAAAACCCGGTGCAAAGCCTGCAAGACGCCCGCGAGGCCGGACAGGGGATCGACGTGCTGATCGGCCCGGAGGGTGGCTTTGCCGAAGAAGAGCGGGCCCTGCTGCTGCGGCAGCCCAGGATCCTCCGGCTGGCGCTCGGCCCGCGGATCATGCGGGCCGATACCGCCGCCGTGGCCGCCCTGGCGCTGGTACAGGCGGTGCTGGGCGATTGGGGCAATGCCAGCTGATCCCGGCGTTGCCCGCCTGTTAAGCGATTGATCCTTTGGAGGTCGAAACCGCTTTCGGGCCATGCTAAGGGCTGCGCAATTCGCTTGCCTCCCCTTGCCCTGCCCGGTTCCACCGGGACGATGGACCCAGTTATGACCGCGACTGCCACCTCAAATGCTGCCGGCTCCGCCGCCTGGGCGGATACGCTGCTGTTGTCGTTCGCGCAGGCCGGTTACGTCAGGGCCGAGCCCGCCATCCTGCAGCCGGCCGAGCCGTTCCTAGACCTCTCCGGCGAGGACATCCGCAAGAGCCTGTACCTGACGAGTGACCTCTCCGGCGAGGAACTGTGCCTGCGCCCGGACCTGACCATTCCGGTGGCGCGCGATTACCTGACCTCCGGTCGTGCCGGCCAGCCGGCCGGGTTCAGCTATCTCGGCCCGGTGTTTCGCTACCGCAGCGGTCAAGCCAGCGAATTCCTGCAGGCCGGCATCGAATCGTTCGGCCGCCAGGACCGCGCCGCGGCCGACGCCGAGACGTTGGCGCTCGGGCTCGAAGCGACCGCGGCCTTCGGTGTCCGCGACGTCGAGATCCGCACCGGCGACGTGGCGCTGTTCAACGCGCTGCTCGATGCGCTCGACCTCTATCCGGTCTGGCGCCGCCGCCTGGTCAAGGATTTCAACCGCAAGATCAGCCTGGAAAAGGATCTGGAACGGCTGGCGGCCGCGACCACCGCCACCCGCAGCGAATATGAGGGCGTGCTCGCCGCCCTCGCCGGCTCCGACCGCAAGGCGGCGCTCGCCTTCGTCACCGATCTGATGTCGATCGCCGGCACCACCAATGTCGGGGGACGCACCACGGCCGAGATCGCCGACCGCTTCCTCGAGCAATCGACGCTGAAGGGCGGCGCGCTGCCGCGCGAGGCGATTGCCGTGCTCAAGCGCTTCCTGACGATTGCAGGCAATCCCGACGATGCCATCGCCGAGCTGCGCGCGCTCACTGCCGACGCCAGGCTCGACCTCACGGCTGCGATCGACCAGTTCGAGAGCCGGGTCGGCTTCATGGCGGCGCGGGGCATCGACGTGAAGCAGACGCGCTTCTCGACCGCGTTCGGGCGCGGGCTCGACTATTACACCGGCTTCGAATTCGAACTGCATCACCGGGGCAACGGCGCCGAGCCGCTGGTCGCCGGCGGCCGCTATGACGGGCTGATGACCCAGCTTGGATCGACTGAACCGATCCCTGCGGTCGGCTTCTCGGTCTGGGTGGATGCGCTGACGAAGATCGGCCGCAAGGTGGGAGCTTAAGTCATGAGCGCGCCATTCGTTCTGGCCGTTCCCTCCAAGGGCCGCCTGCAGGAAAACACCGAGGCCTTCTTCGCCCGTGCCGGGCTCAAGCTGTCGAAGGCCGGCGGCGCCCGCGACTATCGCGGCACGCTTGCAGGCCTCGACAATGTCGAGGTCGCCTATCTCTCGGCGAGCGAGATCGCCTCGCAACTGTCGCGCGGCCTCGCGCATCTCGGCGTCACCGGGGAAGACCTGGTGCGCGAGAACATCGCGGACGCCGACAAGCGCGTGTCGCTGATCGACGGGCTCGGCTTCGGCTACGCCGACGTCGTCGTCGCGGTGCCGCAGGCCTGGATCGACGTTCGCACCATGGCCGACCTCGACGACGTCACCACCGGCTTCCGCGAGCAGCATCACATGCGGATGCGGGTCGCGACCAAGTTCATCAACCTCACCCGCACCTTCTTCCAGAGCCACGGCATCACCGATTACCGCATCGTTGAAAGTAGCGGCGCGACCGAAGGCGCGCCGGCGGCCGGCAGCGCCGAGCTGATCGTCGACATCACCACGACGGGCGCGACGCTCGCCGCCAACGGCTTGCGGGTGCTCGACGACGGCGTGATCCTGCGCAGCCAGGCCAATCTGGTCGCCTCGAAAGAGGCCGACTGGACGCCGCAGGCGCGGGAGACCGCGCGCGTCATCCTCGATCACATCGCAGCAAGGGCGCGAGCCAACAAGTATCGCGAGGTCCGCACCCGCTTCCGGCAATGCGACGCGGCGCTGCTCGGCGAAGCCCATGGCCGGTTCGGCGTCGAAGCCCCGTTCGGCGGGCCGACCTCGTCGGGCATGTTGACGTTGCACTGCCCGCCGGGACAGCTCTATGCGCTGGCAAGCTTCCTGCGCGAGCATGGCGCCGAGACCGTCTCGGTGGTTTCGCTCGACTACGTGTTCGACCGGGAGAACCCGCTGTTCGCCAAGCTGGAGGCGTTCCTGCGGCAGTGAGCCTCAGGCCGTTCGGCTTTTCCGTTCAGCTTTGCGACAGCAAACGGCAGCTACCATATGCTGTTAAGATGACTTTGAACGCTTCTGGAACTTGATCGATGACGCTGGGCTCTGACGTTTCCGGCATGACGACGACCGCAGGCACCGCCGCGGCGAAGGGACTGTCGATCGTCGTCCCCGTCTACAACGAGGCGGCGGGCCTCGCCGCCCTGCACCAGCGCATCTGCGATCTGGCAAAAACCTTGCGGGAGCGCTATCGGCTGGCTTGCGAGGTCGTCTATGTCGACGACGGCAGCAAGGATGCGACGCTGGCGATCGCCCGCGCGCTGCCGGCCGACGCGATCGACGTCCAGGTGGTGTCGCTGTCGCGCAATTTCGGCAAGGAAGCGGCGCTGATGGCCGGCCTCGACCATGCCCGGCTCGGCGCCGTCATGTTCATGGACGGCGACGGCCAGCATCCGCCGGCCCTGATCGAACAGCTGGTGCGGCACTGGATCGATGACGGCTATGACGTCGTCTACACCGCCAAGGCGCATCGCGACAACGAGACCTTCCTGCGCCGGGTCGCCGTGCACGGCTTCTACGCGCTGATCAATTGGGGGGCACGGCAGAAGATTCCCGAGGACGCCGGCGACTTCCGCCTGCTGTCGCCGCGCGCGGTCACAGCGCTCAGGCAGCTGCCCGAGCGCAACCGGTTCTTCAAGGGCCTCGCCAGCTGGATCGGCTTCCGCCAGATCCGGGTCGACTACGAGCCTTCTGCCCGCGCCCATGGCGTCACCACCTTCAACGCCGCGAGCCTGCTCGGCCTGTCGATCGAGGGCCTGACCTCGTTTTCGGTGGCCCCCCTGCGCTTCGCCAGCCTGCTCGGCGTCATTCTCGCCGGGGGCGCCTTCCTGTTCGGCCTTTCGATCCTCTGGGAGGTGTTCACGACCGGCAAGCAGGTGCCCGGCTATCCCTCGCTCGTGATCGGCCTGATGACGATCGGCGGCGTGCAGCTCATCATGATCGGCATCGTCGGCGAATATATCGGCAAGATCCTCTCCGAGTTGAAGGCGCGCCCGATCTACTTCGTCGCCGAGCATAGTGAAAAGCACTTCGAAGCGGCGCAGGACGCTTCGAGCGACGCCGCGAAGAGGACGGCGGCCGAATGAGCGCGGCCGCGGGTCTGCGGCGGATCTGGCTCTGTGCCGACGATTACGGCATCAGCCCGGGCGTCAACCGCGCCATCCGCGACCTGATCGAACGCGGCCGCCTCAACGCCACCTCGGTGATGATGGTGGGGCCTGCAATCGCGCGCAGCGAGGTCGAGGCGCTTCAGGCCTCGGCGAAGACGAGCCCGCGCTGCGCGATCGGATTGCACGTGACGCTGTCGGCGCCGTTCCGTCCCCTCACCATGCATTTCCGCCCGCTCGACGGCGACATGTTCATGCCGTTTCCGAAGCTGCTGCGCGCGGGCATTTTGCGGCGGCTCGACCGCGAATTCTTCCGCAACGAGGTGAAGGCGCAGCTCGCCGCCTTCGCCGAAGCGTTCGGGCGCGCGCCTGACTTCGTCGACGGCCATCAGCATGTGCAGCTCTATCCGCAGGTGCGCGACGGCTTCGTCGATGCGGTCCGCGAAGGCGCGCCGAACGCCTGGGTGCGCCAGGGCGGCCGCGACCTGCCGCTCAAGCAGCGGCTGGCCTCACCCAAGGCCATCGTGCTCGACGTCCTCAGCGCGCAATTCCGCCGCCGTGCCGGCAGCGCGGGGCTCAGCTTCAACCCGGGCTTTGCCGGCGCCTATGACTTCACGCGGGCGGCCGATTTTGGCGAGCTGATGCGGCAATTCCTGGAAGGCTTGCCGGATGGCGGCCTCGTGATGTGCCACCCCGGCTTCGTCGACGATGTCCTCGCCGGCCTCGATCCGATGACGGATGTCCGCGAACGCGAGCACGCCTATCTGGCGGGCGACGCCTTCGCGCGTCTGCTGGCGGACAGCGGCGCCACGCTGGGATGACACCGGCAAGCCGCGGGGCAGCTTGTCGCATACCGAAATTTAATCCGGCCGGCACTGTTGGGGCCACAATGGAACCCTACATCTGCTTCGCGCTTGTTTTGCGCGAGGGAGACTGATCATGACGCCGCAGGAACGCCAGCTCGTCGACGACCTTTTCGACCGGCTTTCGAAACTGGAAAACGCACCGCGCGATCCCGACGCGATCGCCGCGATCTCGGACGGACTGCGCAAGGCACCCGGCGCGATCTATGCGCTGGTGCAGACCACGCTGCTGCAGGACGAAGCGCTGAAGCGTGCCCATAACCGCATCCAGGAGCTGGAAGCGGCCCATGCGCCCGAGCAGGCGCAGTCCGGCGGCTTCCTCGACACCATGCGCGATACCTTGTTCGGCGGAGGCCCCTCGCGCGGCTCGGTTCCGAACGTGCCGCCGCGTGACACGCGGCCGGTCTGGAACAGCGGCGGAGCGATGCAGCAGACGCAGCCGGGCTACGGTCAGCCGCCTTACGGCCAAGGTCAGGGCCCGGGCCAGGGTTATGGCGCACCGCCGATGGGCGGTGGCGGCGGCTCGTTCCTCGGCACCGCGGCGGCAGCTGCGGCCGGCGTCGTCGGCGGCTCTCTGCTGCTCTCGAGCATCCGCGGCATGATGGGCGGATCGCATCAGCAGGCCTTTGGCGACACCAACGCCCTCGGCGACCGCAGCGCTGGTGGAAGTCCTTGGGGCGGCAGCGACCAGTCCGGCGGCTCGCTCGCGCGCGATGCCGGCCTCAACGACATCGGCTCGAACCGGGAGTCCCGCCAGAGCTTCTCCGACCAGGCGAACAACGATCGTAACGACAACGACCAGAACTACGGCGACAACAACGACGACGGCAATATGGACGTAGCCGACGACAGCGATTTCGGCGGCGACGACGATGGCGGCAGCGATTACGCGTGAGCAATTCGTCCGAAAGATGCGGACGGGCGCC